>NZ_JASCPN010000020.1:0-75175 GCF_029960155.1 Pseudomonas sp. PS01300
GGTCAAGCCCGCTCCCACAAGGTTATCCACAACGCCTGTGGGAGCGGGCTTGACCCGCGAAAAAGGCCCGAAGGGCCTTCAACCCGCTCTGACGACCTGCCCCGTGGCCAGGTCGCGAATCACGCTCGGGTTGCGCCGCCCGCCCAGGCTGCCGCCCAGGATCACATCCAGCTGCCCGTGGAAGTACTGTTCCACGCGCAGGCGCGAGCGCGCTGCCGGCCGGCCCTGCGGGTTGGCCGAGGTCGACACCAGCGGGCCCACCAGCGAACACAGGTCGCGCACCACCGGGTGGTCGCTGACCCGCAGCGCCACGGTGTCATGCACGCCGGTGATCCATTCCGGCAACATGCCCTGGTGCGGCACCAGCCAGGTATTGGGCCCCGGCCAGGTGCTGGCCATGCGGTCCAGCCACAGCTCGGGGAAGTCCTCGAACAAGAAGTCGAACTGGCGGATGTTGTCCGCAATCAGGATCAGCCCCTTGTTCACCGAGCGGGACTTGAGCGCCAGCAGGCGGTCCACCGCCTCCTCGTTCCACGGGTCACAGCCCAGGCCCCAGACCGCCTCGGTCGGATAGGCCAGTACCGCACCCGCCCGAATTTCCCGCGCGGCTTGTTGCACACGCCAACTGTTCACCATCGTTGTCACTCCGCGTTCAAAGGCTGGTACGCAGTGTACTTAGCCCGGCCGGGCAAACCAACGCCCCGCGTCACTGCACACACGCCCGTCCAGCTCCAGTTCGGTGAGCGTGGCCAGCACCTGGGGCAGGGCCTGACCGCTGGCCAGCGCCAACGCCTCGGTGGTGTGCGGCGCCGCCAGCAGCAATCCCAGCAGCGGGTGCACCACCGGCTCGGGGGCGGCCGACGGAAGGTTCTGCCAGCCACGCAAACTTTCCAGAATCTGCTCTATGCTCTCCACCAGCATCGCGCCATCACGTATCAATTGATGGCAACCCCTGGCCCCCGGATGGTAGATGGAGCCAGGAATCGCGTACACCTCGCGCCCCTGTTCGGCCGCCAGGCGCGCGGTGATCAGCGAACCGCTGGCCAGGCTGGCCTCCACCACCAGCACGCCGAGCGACAGCCCGCTGATGATGCGATTGCGCCGCGGGAAGTTGGCCGCCACCGGTCCGGCATCCAGCGGGAACTCCGAGACCACTGCGCTACCGCGCTCGGCCATGGCCTGCGCGAGGGCATGATGTCGCTGTGGATAAAGTTTTTGCAGGCCGGTGCCGAGCACGCCGATAGTGCGTCCGCCAGCATCCATTGCAGCCTGGTGAGCGGCACCGTCCACCCCCAGCGCCAGGCCGCTGGTAATCACGAAACCGGCCTGGGCCAGTTGCCTGGAAAACGCGGCCGCGGTGTCCAGGGCCGGGCGTGAAGCGCGCCGGCTGCCGACGATGGCCAGCTGCGGCTGCTCCAGAATCGTCGGGTCGCCGGCAATGAACAGAAGGGGCGGGGCATCGCAAAGCTCGGCCAGCAAGCCAGGGTAGGTGGGGGCGTCCCACATCAGCAAATGCTGCCCGGGCCGCTCTAGCCAGGCCATTGCAGCCGCTGCACCGGCGTAAGCCTCGGCACTGTGGCGGGCCGTTATGCTGGCCGGGCTGCGGCCCAGCGCCCGCCATTGTGTGGCGGGCGCATCAAGCGCGGCGGCCGCGCTGCCAAAGGCTTCCAGCAGCAGGCCAAAGCCCTTTGGCCCGATATCGGGAAGGCGCTGCAGGCGCAGACGTGCCTCGAGTTCAACCGGCGAGCACGCCGCAACAGGCGGGAGGGGCATCGGATCATCCTTGATCGAAGGCGGGTCAGCCACGCGTGAAAACCTGTGGATAACTCTGTTGATAATAGTTTGACAACTCGCCGCCCGGTGCGGGCCGCCAGTCGCCTTCAAAACCCTAGCCGACCTTGAGAAGGGTGCCGAACGCGCCGAATACCTTTATTATGTGCATTCATGTTTGCAACCCATCGCACAGTGCAGCTCATACGCTTATGGCCATCTTGAACATCCTCGAATTCCCGGACCCGCGCCTGCGCACCATCGCCAAACCGGTGACGGAAGTGGACGACAGCATCCGTCAGTTGATCGATGACATGTTTGAAACCATGTACGAAGCCCCTGGCATCGGCCTGGCCGCCACCCAGATCAACGTGCACAAGCGCGTGGTGGTCATGGACCTGAGCGAAGACCGCAGCGAACCGCGGGTCTTCATCAACCCCGAGCTGGAAATGCTCACCGACGACATGGACCAGTACCAGGAAGGCTGCCTGTCGGTACCCGGCTTCTACGAGAACGTCGACCGCCCGGTGAAGGTCAGGGTCAAGGCCCTGGATCGCGACGGCAAGCCCTTCGAACTGATCGCCGAAGGCCTGCTGGCCGTGTGCATCCAGCACGAATGCGACCACCTCAACGGCAAGCTGTTCGTCGACTACCTGTCGAACCTCAAGCGCGACCGCATCAAGAAGAAACTGGAAAAGCAGCACCGCCAGAACGCTTGATCCCTCATTCCAAAAGGCTTGCTCCGGCAAGCCTTTTTCTTTTTAAGCGAGAACTGCATGCGCATCGTCTTCGCGGGCACCCCCGAGTTTGCCGCCGAACACCTCAAGGCCCTGCTGGCCAGCCCCCATGAAATCGTCGCGGTCTACACCCAGCCAGACCGCCCGGCCGGCCGTGGCCAGAAGCTGATGCCCAGCCCGGTCAAGCAGCTGGCTGTGGATAACGCCATCCCGGTGCTGCAACCGCCGACGCTGCGCAGCCCCGAGGCGCAGGCCGAGCTGGCCGCACTCAAGCCCGACCTGATGGTGGTGGTGGCCTACGGCCTGATCCTGCCCCAGGCGGTGCTGGATATTCCGCGCCTGGGCTGCATCAACAGCCACGCCTCGTTGCTGCCACGCTGGCGCGGCGCCGCGCCGATCCAGCGCGCGGTGCAGGCCGGCGACGCCGAAAGCGGCGTGACGGTCATGCGCATGGAGGCCGGCCTGGACACCGGGCCGATGCTGCTCAAGGTCAGCACCCCGATCAGCGCCAGCGACACCGGCGGCAGCCTGCACGATCGCCTGGCCGAACTGGGCCCGCCCGCGGTGCTGCAGGCCATCGACGGCCTGGGCGCGGGCACCCTGCACGGCGAAGTGCAGGACGACGCGCTGGCCACGTATGCCCACAAGCTGAACAAGGACGAGGCGCGTCTGGACTGGTCGCGCCCCGCCGAGGAACTGGAGCGCCTGATCCGCGCCTTCAACCCGTGGCCGATCTGCCACAGCACCCTGGGCGGCGAAGCCCTCAAGGTGCTGGGTGCGCGCCTGGCCGATGGCAAGGGCACGCCGGGCGAGGTCCTGTCTGCCAGCAAGGACGGCCTGATCGTGGCCTGCGGCGAGCAGGCGCTGTGCCTGACCCGCCTGCAACTGCCCGGCGGCAAGGCGCTGAACTTCAGCGACCTGTACAACAGCCGCCGCGAAAAATTCGCCAGCGGCACGGTGCTGGGCCAATGAACCCGCGTCTGGCCGCCGCCCGCGCCCTGGCCGCCGTGCTCAGCGGCAAGGCCTCGCTCAACAGTTCGCTGCCCGCCCAGCTGGACAAGGTCGAGGCCCGCGATCGCGGCCTCACCCAGGACCTGGCCTTCGGTACCGCACGCTGGCAGCCACGCCTGTCGGCACTGGCCGAGCGCCTGCTGCAAAAGCCGTTCAAGGCCGCCGACGCGGATGTCGAGGCGTTGCTGCTGGTGGGCCTCTACCAGCTGCTGTACACCCGCGTGCCGGCCCACGCCGCCATCGGCGAAACGGTCGGGTGCGCCGACAAGCTGAAAAAGCCCTGGGCCAAGGCCCTGCTCAATGCCGTGCTGCGCCGCGCCCAGCGCGAGAGCAGCGAGATGCTTGCCGAACTTGAACGCGACCCGGTGGTGCGCACCGCGCACCCGCGCTGGCTGCAGAAGTCGCTCAAGGCGTTCTGGCCCGAGCAGTGGGAAGCCATCTGCGCCGCCAACAATGCCCACCCGCCGATGATCCTGCGGGTCAACCGCCGCCACCACAGCCGCGATGCCTACCTGGGCCTGCTGCGCGAAGCCGGCATCGATGCCGCGCCGTGCACGTACAGCCGTGACGGTATCCTGCTCGCCGAGGCCTGCGACGTGCGCGGTTTGCCGGGCTTCGAACAGGGCTGGATCAGCGTGCAGGACGAAGCCGCGCAGCTGGCCGCCGACCTGCTCGACCTGGCGCCCGGCCAGCGCGTGCTCGACGCCTGCTGTGCCCCCGGCGGCAAGACCTGCCACCTGCTCGAGGCGCATGCCGGGCTGGAGGCGGTGGTGGCCATCGACCTGGAAGCCAAGCGCCTGACCCGCGTGCGTGAAAACCTCGACCGCCTGGGCCTGGAGGCCCAGTTGATCGCCTGCGATGCCCGCGACACCGCCAGCTGGTGGGACGGCAAGACCTTCCAGCGCATCCTGCTGGACGCTCCCTGCTCGGCCACCGGTGTGATCCGTCGCCACCCGGACATCAAGCTGACCCGCCAGGCCGATGACATCGCTGCCCTGGCCAGCCTGCAGGGCGAGCTGCTCGACGCGCTGTGGCCAACCCTCGAAGTGGGCGGCATCCTGCTCTACGCCACCTGCTCGACCCTGCCGACCGAGAACACCGAAGTGATCGAGGCGTTCCTGGCCCGCACGCCGGGCGCGCGCGAGCTGGACCTGGCCACCGAGGCTGGCATCCGCCAGCCCCATGGCCGGCAGTTGCTGGCGCAGGAAGGCGGCCACGATGGCTTCTACTATGCCAAGCTGATCAAGATCGCCGCCGTTCGCGGACACTAACCAGCACAAGGGAGAGCGGATGAAGATCATCATCCTGGGCGCGGGGCAGGTCGGCGGCACGCTGGCCGAGCACCTGGCCAGCGAAGCCAACGACATCACCGTGGTCGACACCGATGGCGACCGCCTGCGCGATCTGGGCGATCGCCTCGACATCCGCACCGTGCAGGGCCGCGCCTCGCTGCCGACGGTGCTGCGCCAGGCCGGTGCGGATGATGCCGACATGCTGGTGGCGGTGACCAACAGCGACGAGACCAACATGGTCGCCTGCCAGGTGGCCTACACCCTGTTCCACACCCCGACCAAGATTGCCCGGGTTCGCGAGTCGGCCTACCTGACCCGCAGCGGCCTGTTCAACAACGAGGCGATCCCGGTCGACGTGCTGATCAGCCCCGAACAGGTGGTCACCCACTACATCAAGCGCCTGATCGAGCACCCCGGCGCCCTGCAGGTGATCGACTTCGCCGAGGGCAAGGTCCAGTTGGTGGCGGTCAAGGCCTACTACGGCGGCCCGCTGGTGGGCCAGCAGCTGCGCCAGATCCGCGAGCACATGCCCAACGTGGACACCCGCGTGGCGGCGATCTTCCGTCGCGACCGGCCGATCAAGCCACAGGGCGACACGGTGATCGAGGCCGACGACGAGGTGTTCTTCATCGCCGCCAAGAACCACATCCGCGCAGTGATGGGCGAGCTGCGCCGCATCGACGAAACCAACAAGCGCGTGGTGATCGCCGGCGGCGGGCAGATCGGCGAACGCCTGGCCGAGGCCATCGAGAGCCGCTACCAGGTCAAGATCATCGAGATGAACGCGGCGCGTTGCCGCTACCTGTCCGACACCCTCGACAGCACGGTGGTGCTGCAGGGCAGCGCCTCGGACCGCGACCTGATGCTGGAAGAGAACATCGCCGACGCCGACATCTTCCTGGCCCTGACCAACGATGACGAAGCCAACATCATGTCCTCGCTGCTGGCCAAGCGCCTGGGCGCGAAGAAGGTGATGACCATCATCAACAACCCGGCCTATGTCGACCTGGTGCAGGGCGGCGAGATCGACATCGCCATCAGCCCGCAGCAGGCCACCATCGGCACCTTGCTGGCCCACGTGCGCCGCGGTGACATCGTCAGCGTGCACTCGCTGCGCCGTGGCGCGGCCGAAGCCATCGAGGCCATTGCCCACGGCGATTCGAAGTCGAGCAAGGTGATCGGCAAGGCCATCGAGGACATCGCGCTGCCGCCGGGCACCACCATCGGTGCGATCATCCGCGACGAGCAGGTGCTGATCGCCCACGACGACACGGTGATCGAGTCCGGCGACCACGTGATCCTGTTCGTTGTGGATAAAAAGTACATCCGCGACGTGGAGAAGCTGTTCCACGTGGGCCTGAGCTTCTTCTAGGGAGAAACCGGAATGCGCGAATCGCTGGAAAAGATGCTGGCCAAGGGTGTGGATAACTCGCTGCTGCGCTTCGGCCTGGGCAAGGCCTGGCTGGATGAGGGCAACGGCGCAGAGGCCGCGCTGCACCTGCGCCGCTGCGTGGAGTTCGACCCCAAGTACTCGGCGGCGTGGAAGCTGCTGGGCAAGGCGTATCAGGTGCAGGGCGACGTGGCCGGCGCGCGCCAGGCCTGGACCGAAGGGCTGGCTGCAGCGCAGGCGCATGGGGACAAGCAGGCGGAGAAGGAGATGACGGTGTTTCTCAGGAAGCTCGACAAGGCTGTTTAGGGCTGCTGTGCAGCCCATCGCGGGTCAAGCCCGCTCCCACAGGTACAGAGCAGATCCTGAGATCACTGATATCCCTGTGGGAGCGGGCTTGACCCGCGAAGGGGCCATCAGTACCAGCGCGTCTCGCCCGGCGGGCGCTTCTTGAAGCGCTTCATGCTCCACATGTACTGGCTTGGATACGCGCGCACATAACGCTCCACCACCTTGCTCATGGCCGCCGCCGAGGTCTCCACGTCGGTGCTGTACATCGCATCCGGCGCCGCTTCCAGGATCACCTTGAAGCCCGAACCGTCCGGCAGGCGCAACGCATGCAGGAACACCCCCACCGCCTTGCCACCGGCCAGCATGTTCGGCACGAACTTGCTGGTCAGTGCCTTGGTGGCAAAGAACGGCACGAACACCCCCGCCGATTCCGCCGGCTCCGGGTCGGCCGGAATACCCACCTGGCCGCCCTTGCGCACTTCCTTGATGATGCTGAGGATGCCTTCCTTGGTCGACGCCGCCACGCGGTTGCCCAGTTGCACGCGCTGTTCGCGCAGCAGGTCATCCACCGCCTTGAGCTTGGGCGGGCGGTAGAAGATGATCGGCTTGCACTGGCTGCAATAGAAGTGGTTGAGCACTTCCCAGTTGCCCAGGTGGCTGGTGATGCCCACCACGCCCTTGCCCGATGCCAGTGCCTCGTGCAGCACCTCCAGGCCCTCGACCTCGCGCACCAGGTCGATGGAGCGCTGCGCTGGCCAGATCCACGCACAGGCGCTTTCGGTGAACGACTTGCCGATGTCCATCAGCGTGCGGCCCACAAGGCGCTCGCGTTCGGCCGGGTCCATCTCGGGGAAACACTTGGCCAGGTTGATGCGCACAACGTTGCGCGAGCTGTTGGGCACCTTCCACATGATCCAGCCGATGGCCGCGCCAACCCGCTGCACCGCGCCCCAGGGCAACTTGGCAAACAATCGCAACACCCCGACCATCAAGGCGCCCTTGAACTTATCCACAGGCAGGTTCCTCCTTCTGCAAGCCGCGCATTGTAACCGTCAGCGGCGCAGGGCGGCGTAACGATCGCAATCGGTGGTGTGATCCATGACCATGCCAGTGGCCTGCATGAAGGCATAGCAGATGGTTGGCCCGACAAAGGTGAAGCCGGCCTTCTTCAGGGCCTTGCTCATGGCCGTGGCCTCGTCGGTCACGGCCGGCACCTCGTTGCGCTGGCTGAAATGATTGATTTTCGGCACCCCGCCGACGAACGACCAGAGCCACTGCGCCGGCTCGTCCAGCGCCAGCCAGGCCCTGGCGTTGCGCCGCGCGGCGTTGAGCTTGAGGCGGTTGCGGATGATGCCGGGGTCGAGCATGCGCTCCTCGATCTCGGCATCGGTCATCTGCGCCAGGCGCTGCGGGTCGAAGCCGAACAGCACCTCACGGTAGCGCTCGCGCTTCTTCAGCACCGTGATCCACGACAACCCGGCCTGAAAGCCTTCGAGCAGCAGCATTTCGAACAGCGCGCCGGGCTCGCGCTGGGGCGTGCCCCACTCGCTGTCGTGGTAGGCCTGGTACAACGGATCATCGGTACACCAAAAGCAGCGTGGCATAAGGCTCCAAGGGTAGAGGCGGGGGCGAATCGGGTTATACTCCCGCTCTTTATATTCGCAGCCCTGGAAAAGGTGAATTTCGTGAGCCAGCCTACGCCAGCCGTGCGTACCTTCCAAGACCTGATCCTCGCCCTGCAGCAGTACTGGGCCGAGCAAGGTTGTGTGGTACTTCAGCCCTACGATATGGAAGTAGGCGCCGGCACTTTTCATACCGCCACCTTCCTGCGCGCCATCGGCCCGGAAACCTGGAACGCCGCTTATGTGCAGCCCAGTCGTCGCCCGACTGACGGCCGCTACGGCGAAAACCCCAACCGCCTGCAGCACTACTATCAGTTCCAGGTGGTCCTGAAGCCGAACCCGGACAATTTCCAGGAACTGTACCTGGGCTCGCTCAAGCACGTGGGCCTGGACCCGCTGGTGCACGACATCCGCTTCGTCGAAGACAACTGGGAGTCGCCGACCCTGGGCGCCTGGGGCCTGGGCTGGGAAGTCTGGCTCAACGGTATGGAAGTGACCCAGTTCACCTACTTCCAGCAGGCCGGCGGCATCGAGTGCTACCCGGTCACCGGCGAGATCACCTACGGTCTGGAGCGCCTGGCCATGTACCTGCAGGGCGTGGACTCGGTCTACGACCTGGTATGGGCCGACGGCCCGTTCGGCAAGGTGACCTACGGCGACGTGTTCCACCAGAACGAGGTGGAGCAGTCCACCTACAACTTCGAGCACGCCAACGTCGACAAGCTGTTCGAACTGTTCGACTTCTACGAGAGCGAAGCCAAGCGCCTGATCGAACTGGACCAGCCGCTGCCGCTGCCAAGCTATGAAATGGTGCTCAAGGCCTCGCACACCTTCAACCTGCTGGATGCACGCCGCGCCATCTCGGTGACCGCGCGTCAGCAGTACATCCTGCGCGTGCGCACCCTGGCGCGTGCCGTGGCCCAGGCCTACCTGCTGGCCCGTGCCAAGCTGGGCTTCCCGATGGCGACCCCGGACCTGCGTGACGAAGTATTGGCCAAGCTGGAGGCTGCACAATGAGTGCTCAAGATTTCCTGGTAGAACTGGGCACCGAAGAGCTGCCACCCAAGGCCCTGAACACCCTGGCCGAAGCCTTCCTGGCCGGCATCGACAAGGGCCTGCAAGCGGCCGGCCTGAGCTTCGAGAGCAAGACCGTGTACGCCGCGCCACGTCGCCTGGCGGTGCTGATCACCGCCCTGGCCACCCAGCAGCCGGACCGCAGCGTCAACCTCGACGGACCGCCACGCCAGGCCGCGTTCGACGCCGACGGCAACCCGACCCAGGCCGCCCTGGGTTTTGCCAAGAAGTGCGGCGTGGACCTCAGTGAAATCGACCAGAGCGGGCCGAAGCTGCGCTACAGCCAGAACATCGTCGGCAAGCCGACCGCCAGCCTGCTGCCGACCATCGTCGAAGACTCGCTCAACGACCTGCCGATTCCCAAGCGCATGCGCTGGGGTGCACGCAAGGAAGAGTTCGTGCGTCCGACCCAGTGGCTGGTGATGCTGCTCGGTGACCAGGTCATCGATTGCACCATCCTCGCCCAGAAGGCCGGCCGCGACTCGCGTGGCCACCGCTTCCACCACCCTGAAGCCGTGCGCATCACCTCGCCTGCCAACTACCTGGCCGACCTGCGCGCCGCCTATGTGCTGGCCGACGCCAACGAGCGCCGCGAGCTGATCAGCAAACGCACCGCCGAACTGGCCACCCTGCAGGAAGGCACCGCGATCGTGCCGCCGGCCCTGCTCGACGAAGTGACCGCGCTGGTCGAATGGCCGGTGCCGCTGGTGTGCTCGTTCGAAGAGCGTTTCCTCGAGGTGCCGCAGGAAGCCCTGATCACCACCATGCAGGACAACCAGAAGTACTTCTGCCTGCTGGACGTGGACGGCAAGCTGCTGCCGCGCTTCATCACCGTGGCCAACATCGAGAGCCGCGATCCGAAGCAGATCATCGAAGGCAACGAGAAGGTCGTGCGCCCGCGCCTGACCGACGCCGAGTTCTTCTTCAAGCAGGACAAGAAGCAGAAGCTCGAAAGCTTCAACGAGCGCCTGCAGAACGTGGTGTTCCAGGCACAGCTGGGCAGCGTGTTCGACAAGGCCGAGCGCGTGGCCAAGCTGGCTGCGTTCATTGCCCAGCGCATCGGCGGCGACGCCCAGCGCGCGGCGCGTGCCGGCCTGCTGTCCAAGTGCGACCTGGCCACCGAGATGGTTGGCGAGTTCCCTGAAATGCAGGGCGTTGCCGGCTACTACTACGCCCTCAACGACGGCGAGCCCGAAGACGTCGCCCTGGCCCTGAACGAGCAGTACATGCCGCGCGGTGCCGGTGCCGAACTGCCCTCGACCCTGACCGGTGCGGCCGTGGCCATCGCCGACAAGCTCGACACCCTGGTCGGCATCTTCGGCATCGGCATGCTGCCAACCGGCAGCAAGGACCCCTATGCCCTGCGCCGCGCCGCCCTGGGCGTGCTGCGTATCCTGATCGAGAAGCAGCTGGACCTGGACCTGAACGAGGCTGTGAACGTCGCCGTCGCCCAGTTCGGTGCCAAGGTCAAGGCTGCCGGCCTTAGCGAGCAGGTGCTGGAATTCATCTTCGACCGCCTGCGTGCGCGTTATGAAGATGAAGGCATCGACGTGGCCACCTACCTCTCGGTACGTGCGCTCAAGCCAGGCTCGGCACTGGACTTCGACCAGCGCGTGCAAGCCGTGCAGGCGTTCCGCAAGCTGCCGGAAGCCGCAGCCCTGGCTGCGGTGAACAAGCGTGTGTCCAACCTGCTGAGCAAGGCCGAAGGTTCGGTGGCGACCTCGGTAGAGCCCAAGTACTTCGACAACGCCAACGAGTTCTCGCTGTACTCGGCCATTCAACAGGCCGATCAGGCGGTACAACCGATGGCCGCTGCGCGTCAGTACAGCGAGTCGCTGGCGCGCCTGGCCGCGCTGCGCGAGCCGGTGGATGCGTTCTTCGAGGCGGTGATGGTCAACGCCGACGACGCCAACGTGCGAGCCAACCGTTATGCCCTGCTCAGCCGCCTGCGCGGTCTGTTCCTGGGCGTGGCCGACATCTCGCTGCTGGGGTAGGACGTGAAGCTGCTGATTCTCGATCGGGACGGGGTGATCAACCAGGACTCCGACGCCTACATCAAGTCGCTGGACGAATGGATTCCCATCCCGGGTTCGATCGAGGCCATTGCGCAGCTGAGCAAGGCCGGCTGGACGGTGGCGGTGGCCACCAACCAGTCGGGCATCGCCCGTGGCTATTACAGCCTGGCCACCCTCGACGCCATGCACGCGCGCCTGCGCGAGCTGGTGGCGGCGCAGGGCGGCGAGGTGGGCCTGATCGTCTATTGCCCGCATGGCCCGGACGACGGCTGCGATTGCCGCAAGCCCAGGCCGGGCATGCTGCGCACCATTGCCAACCATTACGCGGTCGACCTGGCCGGGGTGTGGTTCGTGGGTGACAGCAAGGGTGACCTGGAAGCCGCGCGCGCCGTCGATGCACAACCGGTTCTGGTAAGGACCGGCAAAGGCGAGCAGACCCTGAGCAAGGACGTGCCCGAGGCAACGCTGATTTTCGATGACCTGGCGTCGATCGCCAGTGCACTTATCCACACACAGGCGGGTTAGCCCGCAACGGTACATTCCGCTATGTCGATCCTGCAGGCGATCAGAATTTTTCTTTTTTACCTGCTGCTGGGTACCAGCTCGTTGCTGTGGTGCACCCTGAGCTTCTTTATCGCGCCGTTCCTTTCGTTCCGCGCCCGTTACCGCTTCATCAATGTGTACTGGTGCCGTTTTGCGCTGGTGCTGGTGCGTGTTTTCCTGAACATTCGGGTGAACGTCACCGGGGCCGAGAACATTCCGGCGCAACCCTGCGTGATCCTCTCCAATCACCAGAGCACCTGGGAGACGTTTTTCCTCTCCGCCTATTTCCAGCCCTTGAGCCAGGTGCTCAAGCGCGAACTGCTGTACGTGCCGTTCTTCGGCTGGGCCATGGCCATGCTGCGGCCCATCGCCATCGACCGCGACAATCCCAAGGCTGCGCTCAAGCAGGTGGCCACCGAAGGCGACAAGCTGCTCAAGGACGGTGTGTGGGTGCTGATCTTCCCGGAGGGTACCCGCGTGCCGTTCGGCAAGATCGGCAAGTTCTCCCGTGGCGGTACCGCGCTGGCGGTTAATGCCAACCTGCCGGTGCTGCCGATCGCGCACAACGCCGGCAAGTACTGGCCCAAGGAAGGCTGGGGCAAGCGCGCCGGCACCATCGAGGTGGTGATCGGCGAGCCTATGTATGCCGAAGGCACCGGGCCACGCGCCATCGCAGCGCTCAACGACCGTGCGGCGGCATGGAACGAGCAGACCCAGCGCGACCTCGGTTCGCTGCCGGCGCACGCCCCCGATGACGCCCAGCCGGTGACCTGACCGTTCTGTGGATAACGTGTGTACAGTATTTGGATTTCTTTCAGAAAAATTCGCTAACCTTATGATTTAACTGCTTATTTCTCTGTATGACTGTTTTGCGAAAATCGTGCATAAGTTTTTTCGCGCGATAAAAAAACCGGCTTTTAGGCCGGTTTTTTTGTGGATTACTTAAGGCCCTTTCACACCTTGTCCAGGTCCACCTTGTTGGTCTCCTTCAGGCAGAAGATCCCCACCACCAGGCTCACCCCGGTAATCAGCACCGGGTACCACAGCCCGTAGAAGATATCCCCGGTATACACCACCAGCGCGAACGATACCGTCGGCAGGAAGCCGCCGAACCAGCCATTGCCGATGTGATACGGCAGCGACATCGAGGTGTAGCGGATGCGCGTGGGGAACAGCTCCACCATCACCGCCGCCAGCGGACCATAGGTCATGGTCGCGATCAGGATCATCACCACGATCAGCAGCACCACCATCGGCTGGTTCACGTTGGCCGGGTCTGCCTTGGCCGGGTAGCCAGCCTTTTCGATGGCCGCACGCATGGCCGCTTCGTCGAAGCCGTCGATACGCTGCTCGCCGATGGTCACCACCACCTCGGTGCCGGCAGGCACCGATTGCGAGCTGTACGGCAGGCCCTGCTTGACCAGGAAGGTCTTGACCTTGTCGCAGGTGCTGTCGAAACGTGCCTTGCCCACCGGGTCGAACTGGAAGGTGCAGCCCTGCGGATCGGCCATCACCACGATCGGCGCCTGGCGGCTGGCCGCGTCGATCTGCGGGTTGGCGTAGTGGCTCAGGCCCTTGAACAGCGGGAAGTACAGCACGGTGGCCAGCAGCAGGCCGAGCATCAGGATCGGCTTGCGCCCGATCCGGTCCGACAGCCAGCCGAAGAACACGAAGAACGGCGCGCCGATCACCACGCTGATGATCAGCAGGGTATTGGCCTGGGCCGGGTCCATCTTGAGCATCTGGGTCATGAAGAACAGCACGTAGAACTGAGCGGTGTAGAAGGTCACCGCCTGGCCGGCGTTGATGCTGAACAGTGCGGTGAGCACGATCTTGAGGTTGGCCCACGAGCCGAACGACTCACGAATCGGCGACTTGCTGGTCTTGCCCTGGGCCTTCATTTTCACGAAGGCCGGAGACTCGTGCATGCTCATGCGGATCCAGGTGGAGATACCCAGCAGCACGATCGACAGCAAAAACGGCAGGCGCCAGCCCCATACCTCGAACTGGTCGCCCGTGAGGTAACGGCTGCCCAGCACCACCAGCAGCGAAAGCAGCAGGCCGAGGGTAGCGGTGGACTGGATGAACCCGGTGTGAAAGCCGCGCTTGCCGGGTGGCGCGTGCTCGGCCACATAGGTGGCCGCGCCGCCGTATTCGCCGCCCAGGGCCAGGCCCTGGAGCATGCGCAGCACCACCAGGATGATCGGCGCGGCAATGCCGATGCTGGCGTAGTTGGGCAGCAGGCCCACCGCGAAGGTCGACAGGCCCATCAGCACGATGGTGACCAGGAAGGTGTATTTGCGCCCGATCATGTCGCCCAGGCGCCCGAACACCAGAGCGCCGAAGGGCCTTACCAGGAACCCGGCAGAGAACGCCATCAGCGCGAAGATGAACGCCGTGGTGTCGTTGACCCCGGCAAAGAACTGCTTGCTGATGACGACCGCCAGCGCCCCATAGAGAAAAAAGTCATACCACTCGAAAACCGTCCCGAGGGATGACGCGAAAATGATCTTGCGTTCTTCGCGGCGGCTGTTGCCCGCGGCTGCAGCGCCCTGCTGTTGAAGAGTGTCCGACATCGTGCTGTCCTCGGCCCTTGCGGGCACAGTGATTCTTGTTGTTGTTCCACTGTCGTCGCCGGCCGACTGCTGCCGACGTCACTGCACGCCGCCCTCAGGGCGTCGCTAACGCGGTCTTGCCACTGCTGTTGCTGGCTGCGGGTGCGGCCTTAAGAATCAGTTGCGCGGCCTTCTCGCCGATCATCAGGGTGGGTGAACAGGTATTGCCAGAGGTGATCTGCGGCATGATCGAGGCATCGGCGATGCGCAACCCCGCCACGCCATGCACACGTAGTTGTGCGTCCACCACATCCAGCGGGCCGTTGCCCATGCGGCAGGTACCTACCGGATGGAAAATGGTGGTGCCGATCTGCCCGGCAGCCTGCTGCAACTGCTCCTCGGTATTGAGTGCTGCGCCTGGCAGGTATTCGACCGGTGCAAAAGCGGCGAGGGCAGGGGCCTGCACGATCTGTCGGGTAAGGCGGATGGCCTGGGCGGCGACGCGCAGGTCTTCAGGCTCGCTGAGGTAGTTGGGGTCGATGACCGGTGCATCGCCCGGGTTGGCCGAGCGGATATCCACACGCCCGCGGCTGAGCGGGCGCAGGTTGCACACCGAGGCGGTAAATGCGGCAAAGCGGTGCAGCGGCTCGCCGAAGCGGTCCAGCGACAGGGGCTGCACGTGGTACTGCAGGTTGGGCGTGGGCTGCTCGGGGTGAGAGCGCACGAACGCCCCCAGCTGGCTCGGCGCCATGGCCAACGGGCCGCTGCGGTCATACAGATAGCGCAGGCCCATGCCCAGCTTGCCCCAGTGGGTGTTGGCCACCTGGTTGAGGGTGCGCACGTTGCTGACCTTGTAGATCAGGCGCAGTTGCAGGTGATCCTGCAGGTTGCCGCCCACGCCGGGCAATTCGTGCAATACCGGGATGCCTAGGCGTTCCAGCAATGGCCGCGGGCCGATGCCGGAGCGTTGAAGAATGCCCGGCGAACCCACCGCCCCGGCACACAGGATGATTTCGCGGCGGGCCTGGTAACGCTGTTCGCTGCCCTGCCAGCGCGCCTGAACGGCCGAAGCGCGACCATTGTCGAGCAGCACCTTGTCCACCTCGACGCCGGTCAGCACCGTCAGGTTGGGGCGGTGGCGCACGGGGCGCAGGAATGCCTTGGCCGCATTCCAGCGCACGCCGCTGCGCTGGTTGACCTGAAAGTATCCACAGCCCTGGTTATCCCCACCGTTGAAGTCGTCGATGCTGGCGATGCCGCTCTGGGCTGCCGCCTCGCGAAACGCATCGAGGATCGCCCACGAATAGCGCTGACGTTCGACCCGCCATTCGCCAGCGTTGCCGTGCAGCTCGCTGGCGCCGCCAAAATGGTTTTCGCTGGCCTTGAACAGTGGCAGCACGTCATCCCAGGCCCACCCGGGGTTGCCCTGTTCGGCCCAGTGATCGTAGTCGCGGGCCTGACCGCGCATGTAGATCATGCCGTTGATCGAGGAACACCCGCCCAGCACCTTGCCCCGTGGGTAGCCCAGGCTGCGCCCGTCGAGCCCCGGCTGCGCTTCGGTCTTGAAGCACCAGTCGGTACGCGGGTTGCCAATGCAATAGAGGTAGCCCACCGGAATGTGGATCCAGGGGTAGTTGTCGCGACCGCCGGCTTCGAGCAGCAGCACGCGGCAGCCAGGGTCGGCAGACAGCCGATTGGCCAGTAGACAGCCGGCAGGGCCGGCACCGACTACCACGTAGTCGTAGGAATGATCGGCTGGTGCCATGAAGACCTCGCGCCTGATTTTTATTCTTGTCCAGGCCAGTGTTATTGATTATTTTCGAGTTGAACACGTTAGATTTCACGCAACGGCTGTGCGTTTTAGAACAACGCAAGTGAACCTCTGATTCACAAGGAAAAGCATGTTCGACTGGAATGACCTGCGGTTTTTTCTCGAGTTGCAGCGTAGCGGCCGCCTGCTGACCGCGGCCAAGCGCCTCAACACCACCCATAGCACCGTGGCCCGGCATATCGAGAGCATCGAGAGCAGCCTGGGCACGGCACTGTTCGTGCAGCACGCCCAGGGCTATGAACTGACCCCGGCCGGGCAGGCCCTGCTCAAGCACGCCGAAGCCATGGAGAACGTCGCCTTGCTGGCGCAGGAGGAGATCACCCAGGCCATCACGCCGCTGGGCAAGATTCGCCTGGGGGTGACCGAGGGCATCGGCATCATGTTCTTCACCCCGCGCATGGGCAGCCTGTTCGAACGCTACCCCGGGCTGGAGGTGGAGCTGGTCGCAGTGCCGCGCTTTGTCAGCATCATCAACCGCGAGGCAGAGATCAGCATTCACCTGGAACGCCCGCATGCCGACCTGTTGATCACGCGAAAACTCACCGATTACCGCCTGGCGCTGTATGCCAGCCCCGAGTACCTGGCCAGGGCTGCGCCGCTCAACAGCCGCGAAGACCTGGCCCGGCACAGCTGGATCGGCTACGTGGACGACCTGCTGTTCAGCCAGCAGTTGCTGTTTCTCAACAGCTTCTGCCGCGCACCGAACGTGGTGTTTCGCAGCACCAGCGTGATCGCCCAGCAACATGCGGCGCGTGCCGGGCTGGGTATCGCGGTACTGCCCAACTACATGGCCCGCCACGACCCGCACCTGGTGCGCGTGCTGCCCAGCGAAACCATCCAGCGCAGCTACTGGATCAGCACCCGGCGTGAACTGCACAAGTCGGTGCGCCTGCGGGTAGTGTGGGACTACCTGCTGGCGCTGTGCGCCGACGAGCAGGGCGAACTGCTCGCCGAGTGAGCGGCGTTCAGCGCGCCAGGGTGTTGACCGCCAGCAACAGTGCAGCCGCTATCCCCACCAGCGCAAAGCCCTGTTGCAGACGCGGCCCGGCCAGGCGGTGGGCGAACTGGCGCGCAACCACCAGGCCCGTCACCGCACCGCCGGCAAACGGCACGCCGACACCCCAGTGCATTACCCCGCTGAGGCTGGCGCTCAACACGCTGCCCAGCGACACCAGAGCGATCACCGCCAGCGACGTGGCGACGATGCTTTTCATCTCAAGGTTGGTGTAGCGCCCCAGGGCAGGCACGATCACAAACCCGCCACCGACCCCGAGCAGGCCGGACAGCAGGCCGCTGAGCAAGCCGGTGAAGGCCAACGCGCGGGCGCAGGGCAGGGTCCAGCGCAAGCGCCCCTGCAACGGGTTGAGCACACAGGGCTGCAGGGCACGATCCGCACAGGGCGGCTCGCCCCGCAGCTCGCGCCGGGCCTTGCGAAGCATGCGTGCGCAGGCATACACCAGCACCACGCTGAACCCCAGCGCCAGCGGTGCGTTGGGCAGGCGATGCGCCAGCAGCAGGCCGAAGGGGGTGGCGCACATGCCGATCAGCGCGACGAACAGCGCGGCCCGGTAGCGCACCAGCCCCTGACGCAGCCCCAGCACCGCACCCACACCTGCCGCCAGGCCCACCGCCAGCAGGCCGACCGGGGCCGCCTCGACCATGCTCAGGCCCAGGCCGAACACCAGCAGCGGCACCGCAAGTATGCCGCCACCGGCGCCCGTCAGGGCCAGGATGATGCCAATGAGGGCGCCCAGACCGGCGCCGACCAGTTCATGCTCTGTCACTGGCGCGCCTCACGCAGTCGCGCTACTGGCTTGGCCAGCCATTCGCGCCCCTTGAGCATGCAGCGCCAGTACAGCGGCGGCAGTATCCGCGCCTTGAGCAGCCAGGCCAGGCGCGTGGGCCTGCGCCCGTCGAGCAACCAGCGCGGAAAGCTCGGTGCCAGCTTGCCGCCGTAGGTGAACTCGGCCAGCACGATCTTGCCGCGCTCCACCGTCAGCGGGCACGACCCGTAGCCGTCGTACTCGGCCAGACGCGACAGGCGCCCCAGTGCCACCAGCACGTTGTTGGCCACCACCGGCGCCTGCTTGCGGGCAGCGGCGGCCGTCTTGGCATTGCTGGTGTTGATCACATCGCCCAGGCCATGGATGTTGCCGTAGCGCGCATGGCGCAGGGTGGCCGGGTCGACCTCGAGCCAACCGGCCGCATCGGCCAGCGGGCTGTTGCGGATGAAATCCGGCGAAACCTGCGGCGGTACCACATGCAGCATGTCGAATGCCTGCACCACGGTTTCGCTGCTGCCGTCGGGCAGGGTGCGCAGAAAGGTCGCGCGCTTGCCCGGCCCGTCCACCGCCACCAGCCGGTGTGAATAGTTGAGGTCCACACCGTAACGGTCGATGTATTCCATCAGCGCCGGCACATAGTCGGCGACACCGAACAGCACGTTGCCGGCGTTGAAGAACTGCGCCTGGATCGCCCCCAGGCGCCCGCTGCGCAGCCAGTGGTCGCACGACAGGTACAGGGCTTTTTGTGGGGCACCGGCGCACTTGATCGGCATCGGTGGCTGGGTGAACACGGCGCGGCCTTCCTTCAGGCCCTGCACCAGCTGCCAGGTGTAGGGTGCCAGGTCGTAGCGGTAATTGGAGGTCACGCCGTTCTGGCCGAGGGTCTCGAGTAGCCCGTCGATGGCGTCCCAGGCCAACCGCAGCCCGGGGCATACCACCAGCTGTTCGTAACTCACCAGGCGCCCGTCATCCAGGCTGACGGTCTGCGCCTGCGGGTCGAACTGTTGCACGGCGGCCTTGATCCACCTGACCGCCGCCGGCACGGTCGAGGCCAGGGTGCGGGCGGTGGACGCTGCACGGAACACGCCCGCGCCGACCATGGTCCAGCCAGGTTGATAGTAGTGAACGTCGGCGGGGTCGATGATCGCGATATCCAGGGAGGCATCACGCGCCAGCAGGCTGGAGGCGGTGGCGATTCCGGCGGCACCGGCGCCGACGATCAGCACCTTGTGGTGGCTGACCTCGCGGGCAGCGGCAGAGGAGGGGGCAGGCATGGCAGTACGTCCTTTAATAATAATTCTGGTGCAGCAGGTTCAGAGCTTGTTGAGCGGGATCTTCAGGTAGCGCACACCGTTGTCTTCCGGCTCGGGCAACTGGCCGCTGCGCATGTTCACCTGCACCGAGGGCAGGATCAGTTGCGGCATGTCGAGGGTGGCATCACGGGCTTCGCGCATGGCCACGAAGCAGTCCTCGCTGATGCCGTCGCGAATGTGAATGTTGCTGGCGCGCTGTTCGCCCACCGTGGTCATGTAGCGCAACGCACGGCCTCCGGGCAGGTAGTCGTGGCACATGAACAGGCGGGTGGCATCCGGCAGGGCCAGGATGCGCTGGATCGAGCGGTACAGGGTGCGCGCATCGGCCCCGGGGAAGTCGCAGCGGGCCGTGCCGTAATCCGGCATGAACAAGGTGTCGCCGACGAACGCGACGCACTCGTCACCGGCCTGTACCAGGTAGGTCATGCAGGCCGGGGTATGCCCCGGGGTGTGCAAGGCGCGCAGCTTGAGCGTGCCAAGGGCGAGCTCGCCGTTGTCGTCCAGCAGCACATCGAACTGGCTGCCATCACGGGCAAAGCCGGGTTCGGCATTGAACAGCGTGCCGAACACCTTCTGCACCTGGGTGATGCGGCTGCCGATGGCCACCTGGCCTCCCAGCGCCTGCTTGAGATAGGCGGCAGCAGAGAGGTGGTCGGCGTGCACATGGGTCTCGAGTATCCACTGCACCTGACCACCCAGCTCGCGTACCCGTGCGATCAGCTTGTCGGCCGAGGCGGTATCGGTACGCCCGGCCTTGGGGTCATAGTCCAGCACGCTGTCGATCAGGGCGCAGTGCGCGCTGGCCTGGTCCATGACCAGGTAGCTGATGGTCGAGGTCGCGCTGTCGAACAGCGCTTCTACATACAGGTTACCGCCGATGATCATTACCGCTCTCCAGAGAAATCCGCTGATGCCTGCCGGCCAGCCGTGCAGGCATTCGACCAACAGTCATCAAGATATGTGCCAGCGCAGATTCACGCCTGCCCCCGGCCAGCACGCCCGGTTTACCTGAGTCTGGACCCTCTGGCCGAAACTGCCTGCCACGGTTCTGGCAGCTGGTTGGCAGAGGCTGGCAGTTTTTGGCAGTGGGCGTGGCGTTCGGTTAAGCTGCGGGCCTGCCTTGCCCCTGGTGCCGTCATGCCCATGAACCCCGACACACCCGCCAGCCCCGCCCTGCAGGCGCTGGTGTCCTACCTCGAACACGAACCTCAGCCGAGCATCGTGCTCGACCTGCAGTACAACATTCTTGCCGCCAACACCGCGTACCTGCATCAATTCGGGGTGGTGGGCGCCGCGCCGATCGGCCAGAAGTGCCACCACGTCTCGCACCACTACGCGGTGCCGTGCGACCAGGCGGGGGAGCACTGCCCGATGCGCAAGGCCAGGCATAGCCGCACCCCCGAGCGGGTGCTGCATGTGCATCACACCCCGCGCGGGCCGGAGCATGTGGACGTGGAACTGCGCCCGATCCTGGACGAGCAGGGCGAGGTGATTGCGTTCGTGGAGCGCCTGACCAGCATCGCCGTGGCGTCGGCACAGCCGCAGCAGTTCGGCCTGGTAGGGCGTTCGGCGGCCTTCCAGGAGGCCCTTGCCGGTGTCCAGCGGGCCGCGCCGGCGCAGATACCGGTGCTGCTGCAAGGGGAGTCCGGCACCGGCAAAGAGCTGTTCGCCCGCGCCCTGCATGCCAGCAGCCCGCGTGCCAGCGGTCCGTTGGTGGTGGTGGACTGCACGGGGCTGACCGAGACGTTGCTGGAGAGCGAGCTGTTCGGCTACGAGTAGGGCGCATTCACCGGTGCCAACCAGCGCAAGATCGGCCTGGCCGAAGCCGCCCATGGCGGCACCCTGTTTCTCGACGAGATCGGTGAGGTGCCGCTGGCGATGCAGGTCAAGCTGCTGCGTCTGATCGAGTCGGGCAGCTTTCGCCCGGTGGGCAGCCTGCGCACGGTGCATTCGGATTTCCGCCTGATCTCGGCCACCCACAAGCCCCTCAAGGAAATGGCCACCGCCGGCAGCTTTCGCGAAGACCTCTACTACCGTATCAGCGGCTTCCCGATCCGCCTGCCTTCACTGCGCGAGCGCTTCGAAGACCTGCCCCTGCTGATCGAGACCCTGCTGCAGCGCCTGGCCGGGTCCGCTGCGCCGCGGGTCGACGAGGAGGCCATGACCTTGCTGGGGCTGTACCGCTACCCCGGCAACATCCGCGAGCTGCGCAACATTCTGGAGCGGGCGAGGTTGTTCAGCGACGACGGCATCATCCGCGCCGAGCACCTGCCCACGGAGCTGAGAGCCGACTCGCCCGCCAGTGCCCCACACCGCTCGAATACCCGGTTGCGCGACATCGCCCAGGCGCTGGACAGCTTCGAAGGATCGCGCAGCGAGCTTGCCCGCCACTTGGGGCTGAGCGAGCGCACCCTGTATCGGCGCCTGCGCGAGCTGGGTGTGTAGGCGTCCAGGCAAACAGGGATATGACGACGATGACCTTTGAAATTGTCCATTGCTGACATGTGCCATAGACGTGACGCAAAGGATCGGCGCAACAGCGATCACCCTTTCAGCCAGGGAAACGGCAACAGGCTTCTATGAGAAGTTCGGCTTCAGGGCAGAGGGGAACGCTTCGAACGGCATGGTGTGGGCTATGTGAACATGCTTCTTGAGTGCTCACGCCTTGGGCGCAGCAGCACCTAGGCAGGAAAACAAAAAGGCCAACCCCTGAGGGTTGGCCTTTCGAGGGCGTTGTCACTGTGGATAACTGCCCGCTTTCAGAGGTACTGCAACCGGTGTAGGTTCACAAAATAGGTGATAGGCCAGACCCCGTGAAATTGGAATCTTCGCCATTTTTTTTGTGAAATGAAGGGGTGCTTTTCACAGAAAAGCCGAGAAATCCCTACTCACCAATCACAAAAGTTGATTGGCCTGGAAAGGGCCGTTTACGACCGACGCGTGACTTTTCGGTAAGGGATGAGGAGTAGTCGCAGCGATCCTTTAGCTCCTAGTCTGGCGACCTTGGGTTCAGAATCCGACTGGCAATGCCCGCCGTCACTACTTCAGAGGAACCAGCTTCCTCTGCTGCCAAAATTGCGGGGGGCTCATGCTGGTACCCAGGCCCGACAAATGCGCAGTTGCAGCCCTCAATTGCAAGGCTATCCAAAGCGGCACGCGTGTCAATCAAGATCTGATGCATGACGATGGCCGGCCTCACGGAGGTGAAACCGGAGATTCAGATTGACTAAACCGACCCCGTAGACACCAACCTCCACGAAGGCCGCTATCGACCCAAAGCTGTCCTTCAAGAAAGGCAGCTAACGGCGAGAAGCGGTCATTTTGTATCTACAGGTTTCGGGGCGATTCACTCGTCTGATGCTCAGGAGCACCAGGATGGGCGTCAAGGAGGTGGTCATCTTGAGGTGGACTATGCTGACCAGTTGCTCTCAAATCTAATCGTGAGGTCCTCCATGGCAAACCCCAATCTGCTGGCTCTATTCAGAGATGAAGTCCTTCTGACCGGGCCTGAAAGCTCCCTTCCAAGCAACCTATCTCAGTTCTGGCTTGAGGAGCTCCAGAGTCATCTGGAGAGGTATTTCGACGGTTTGAACTCGGATTCAGATGCAGAAGAGAAGGATCTCGACATCTCTCTCCCACTCGCAGCGATCATCCACATCTTGTTCGCGAAGAATGGTGGGGAGGAGATATCCGAGAGCTCTGAAAAGCTGTACGAGTATTTCCAAGACTACCGGCTCGAACTGGCCCTTGAAGAGATCACGCGAAAGACTCATGTGGCTGCCGAGGCTGCAACCATTGAGACCATCTTCACCAACCGAGATGTCCTGGTGGAACAAGGCCCCCTTCTTCAATAGGTACCTCCACCGATGCCATCGCCGGCGGGCACGCTCCGAGGCATTGATGGAATGCATTTTGACGGCTGCCGAGATCAGCGAATGAAAGAAATTGCTGCGCCGATGTTCGATCTAATCGCTTTGTCGCTTCCACGAGGGTTGGGGTTTGGGGACAGCCCGCCAGTAGGGGCATGGCTTAGTGAGGACGGAATTTCTTGTGCCGCTCTAACCCGAAATATCAATTCCGGCAGCTTCGGAATTGTCACCTTGCGGCGTCGTGTCGATAGCGTGTGGGTGCTCCTCAGCCATGGTGAGTGCACCACTGGCGAGTCCGAAGCCCGCGCCTCAATCAGCCATTTTCTCTATACCCAAGCCCATCCGCTTCCACTCCCTTCAGGTGAACGACGACGTGCTCCTCTAAGCAGAATGGGTAAGCGCACACCAAGCGTGGTGTTCAAATCACTATTTGATCCAAGCCGCCGTATTGGGGCGTGGGCGCTGAATCAACTGTATCTCGCACTGCCATCCCCAGACAGAAATTGGGTTCCCGATTGCCAGACTGAGAATTTTCACACCCGCCTCTGGGAAGCCCACCTATTAGCGATTTTTCGTGAACAGGGACTCTTGGTCACCCAGCCTAAAGAATCACCCGATTTTCACATCGAGAATAGGCTGGGAGATGAGGCCTGGGTTGAAGCAGTGACAGCCAACCCGGAAGAGCGGTATGAGCATTTTGGCGCCTCGCCGGTCCCCCCACCCGCTGACCGACATGAGCGTTTCTTAGGAGCGGCTGCAGAAAGGTTTGCGAGGACCATCCAAAACAAATTGGACAAGCGTTACGAATCCCTACCGCACGTGGAGGGTAAGCCGCTCATTCTGGCCTTAGCCGATTTCCATGCGCCCAGTTCAATGCTGTGGAGCAGGGAGTCGCTCATCAGCTATCTCTATGGCTTTGCAGTTCACTCATCTGCGCATCGTGGTACGCACCTGATAACTGTGGAGGAAGAGACATCTCTGCTATCAGGGCGCCCCAACGGCCTATTTACGCTAATGGAAAATGCCCATCTTTCAGCGGTCATTTTCACCAATGCCTGCACAGTGCCAAAGCTCAGCCGAGTGCCGATCTCAGGTGGAGCTCATCTAGACGGGTACCGATACTTGCGGTTTGGTGAGTTTTTCGACCGTTCTCCGGGAGCATCACGAGGTATCCCATTTCTGTTGGATGTAGCGTCCAGCGACTACGGTCAGCTCTGGCCGCAATATGGCTACGAGCCGTGGTCTGCTGAAGTGGAGGTATTCCATAACCCTATGGCACTATACCCGGTGCCTAATGAGTTGATACCAGAAGTCACCCACTGGAGAGAAGTAAACGGAAGAGTCGAGTGCGAATCTTTCTTTGATGTATCCATACTCCGATCCAGAACACTCGTCCTCAGTGCAAACGCTAAGGTTCCGTCACTCGATGAGTTGCTGACAGCAGCCAGTCCTCCAGAGCTCTGACGGCGGCGGGGTGGCCGCATCGTTGCCACGCAGGTAGATGAGAATTTCTCAGCAAGCTACCCAGCCAGGGGAAGGACATGAGATCCCCTGCGCAATTCAGGACCGTTGAAGCGTCACCTCTCTTCGGGTAAAAGCATGACCGTCATACAACGCTACAACAGCGTCATACCCGAGAGCATAGGAAGAAAAATGTCGATCCAAGGACTAAAACGATACTTTGGAAACAAGATTCACGCAGTGATAATGATGGCCCCGCTTAAGCGGGAAATGATACGCCTCGGCATATGCACCCTTATGGCGATTATTCTGAATATCATCTTGTATACCGGCGTTGAAGTAGACGGCACCATCAAGCCGTGGGCAGAAACCCCGATAAAACTGTTTGCATCGTCGATGTTATTCGCCTTCATGATCAAGGCTTTTCTGCCAGTTCTCGGCTGGACGATACTGAAAGCAATGCTGTTGAGTGCGAACAATGCCTTCAGCGGCATACTGAGTTTTTTGGGCAATCAGTTCACAGGCGTCATGTACTGTACCGGAATTATTATGGGTTCTATCACGATTAAATTGTATATGGTTTCCGGGGTTTTAGACTCTGAGTTTGCTTATCTGTCCGCAATCGTATTTGCTTCCGGGGTTTTATATTTCTATGTGCTGCAATGCGCCATTCAAAAAACAATGAGTCCGGCCCTGCGTACACCAGCAGTACCGCGTTAAACCACTAGGCTGTGACTATTCATCTCTGGTGCTCAGTAGGCGCTCGCTCTGCTGAACCCTCACCCATACACAACCATTAATGGACTGGCCCGCCTTCGACTTTATGAAGAAGGCGAGCGAGCACGTGACTGATTGCGCATGTATTCCGAGATGAGACTTTCGAAATTGATGTCCGCCTCCTCAACGAGAATATTGACGTGACAGTACAGCTCTTCAGGACCTCTGAGATAATTGAAAATCCTTGATCTAACGATGCCGCAAACCCCTTCTTTGACCGCCGTAGAGGGGAGGTTGATAACATCGCCAACGCACGGGATAAGAGCTAGGCCATGGTCGCTGTTGAAGACAATGTCAGCTGGACAGGCATCAATGCTGGCATCGGATTGTCCTTGCGAAACCTGCTGATAATCAATGCTATACCTCATGTACAGCCTACCTCATTTGTTGAGTGAGGAATCAGCGCCGCGGATCGTAAACAGAAACCTCAAGTTCGCAAGCGACGGGAGCATGTAGCGGATTTTCGGTACTAGAGAGCTTGGCAACTATCGTTTTTCAAGCACATACCCTACGCCCCGAAGCGTATGTATCAGTTTGGTCTCGAAAGGGTCATCTATCTTGGCTCTGAGTCTTCGAATCGACACCTCTACAACGTTTGTGTCGCAGTCAAAATTCATATCCCAAACCTGCGAAATAATTTGGGTGCGGCTCAGCACCACACCGGTATTACGCATCAGGTAATGCAGTAACGCGAATTCTTTCGTGGTCAGGTCAATGCGCTGACCGTCCCTGAATGCCCTGTGCCGGCTCTGATCAAGCTCCAGGTCAGCGACGCGAATGACCTCTACGGATGCAGGGTGATCTGACCTGCGCATCAAGGCGCGAACCCGGGCCAGCAGCTCAGGGAACTCAAATGGCTTGATCAGGTAGTCATCTGCTCCGTTCTCCAGCCCCCGGACCTTATCCGCCAGCCGGCTTCTCGCCGTCAGCATCATGATACGGGAAGGGCAGTTTTTACGACGCAACAACTCAAGGACCTGCCAACCGTCCATCTCTGGCAGATTTATATCCAGGATAATCAGCTCATATTCGTGCTGCTTAGCCAAGAATAATCCATCTGACCCGGTGTGGACGCAATCTACGACATAGCCACATTCCGTCAGACCTTGACGCACATACTCCGCAGTTTTTACTTCATCCTCAATTACCAGAATTCGCATGGGATTTTGTCTCGATATCACTGAGCAATTAACCGCGCACGCGCGCCGGCATTATTGAAAGGGATGGTAAATCAAAATGAGCGTGCCGGGGCTCAAATGACGGATTTGTAATTTCTAGGTAATACAGTTGATAGTCTGGCGGTATATCTTGTCGCGGTTTGGGTTTGACAGTTGCGGGCCCTCTCTCCAGCAGGTGATTTGACCTTATGAAGTATTGGGTTATTTTCTTCTTTGTGCTGGCTTCGTTCCGCTCAGATGACGGCGAGGTCGCTCACATTGAAGAGACTGGTCATTGGTGTAGTCATGAACTTCACCGGCATGCGATGCGTACAATCGAACGCCTACTTGAATTTTAGGCAAAAAAAAGGCGCCCAATGGGCGCCAAATATCCACCTTTTACCAAAGGAGCACTTAAGCCACTCAAGGTGAATGCGTAATGCTCGTTTTACTAACAGGACCCGCCAATGGATAACTGGCCCAGTTAGCCAATTACAGAATCGAAAGCGGGTACTCGATGATTACACGAGTTTCATCCAGATCCGATTCGAAAGCAGTGGCACGCGTGGTTGCCTGGCGCAACCGGAAGGACAGATCTTTTGCCGGACCGGTTTGGACAACGTATTTGACTTCGACGTCACGCTCCCAACGCTTCTGATTGTCGAGCGGGTTGCCGTTGTCGTCGGTGCGCATGTAGAACTGGTTAGCGTTCGAGTAATCCGCACCCGAGCCTCTGGCGTAGCGCGTCATGAACGTCAGGCCTGGAATGCCGTAGCTGGTGAAGTTCAGGTCATAGCGCAGCATCCAGGAACGCTCTTTCGGCGAGTTGAAGTCGCTGTACTGGATGGAGTTGTCGACGAAAATCGAGTCCGACTGACGCAGGTAGTCGAAATCGTCGTCGCCGTTGTTGCGCTGATGCGACAGGGCCAGGGTGTGGGCACCGTAACGCACACCGACCTTGGCACTCCAGATGTTGTTGTCGAATTCACCCAGGCGCTTCTTACCTTCATCTACGGCTTTGTAGTAGTTGAAGCCACCGATCAGCGCCAGATCGTCGCTCAGCGGGTAAACCACGCTTGTGCCGGCGTAGTACTGATTCCAGACGTCTTTCAGCTGGCTGGCGTAGACGCTCACAGTCCAGTTGTCGTTGATCGAGTAGTCACCGCCACCGTAACCGATCCATGGCGAGTTGACCGGGCCGCCGTAGAACGTCACGAAGTTGTCGTTCAGGTTGCTTGAGACCGGCTGGCTCATCGCATGCAGACGACCACCCTGGAGGGTAAGGCCCTGGATGCTGGTGTTCTCAACGGTCACACCGCGGAAACTCTCTGGCAGCAGGCGAGAGTCACCCGATGCGACGACCGGGGTCGATGGGAAGACATCACCCACTTTCACGATGGTATCGAACAAGCGGACTTTGGCTGCGCCGCCGACCTTGGTGTATTCGTCGCGAGCTTCACCCTTGTTATCAACGGGCAGCACGTCGAAGGAGCTACGGCCGCCGTTGCGCCCATCACCGGTGTCGAGCTTGAGGCCGATCATGGCAAAGGCATCAACGCCAAAGCCAACGGTACCTTGGGTAAACCCGGAGTTGAATTTGCTGATGATCGCGTGCGCCCAGGCTTCGGAGTAGCCGTTCGTATTGCCCTTGCCACTGTTGTAAGTGGGGGCGGTGCTGTCGCGGTTATCACGGTTGAAGTAGAAGTTACGGTTCAACACTGTAAGGCTGCTGCCTTCAATGAAGCCTTCTGGCTTGTCTTCAGCTTGTGCCGAAATAGCATAGCTTCCAGACAGCGCAGAAACTGCCGCCAAATACAGTGGTACTTTGATTTTCATCCGATGCTCCTTTGATTCACGGCAGTTTTTATTATGTTTACCGGCGCGGGTGTCGTTAATTGTTCTGACCAGGCGGCGCGCCTAGCGTAGCGCGAGCTCATATTTGCAGGCCGAAGATAACGGGGGGGTGATAGGAAAATTACAATTTCGTCATCTACCTGTTGTTCGGGCCTTCGCACCGCGTGTTTGCCATCTCCGTTGCTTGTAACGAAATCATCGTGTCGGGTTTGGTTTCCCAGTATTTTCGGGCATTACAGGACATTCTTACGGAATTGTAATTTTCTAGCCACCCCTCTGATAGCTACCGCTCATTAGAGTGCCATCACCTAATCAAGTGGGGCTTGGCAGCTGTTTCGGCGTTCTCGCCAAGCTTTATCGAAGTTTGTGCACGAGGACCATCAAAGTGCCCCGGTATAACCGCAATGTCTTACCCAAGACCCCCGTCTCGCCCTGGAAGATCGCTGCACTCTGTGCAGTCATCTCTGGGTTGATGGCGCCTGCAGCCCTTGCCCAAAGCATCAGCTTGCCCCAGGCGCTTTCGACGGCCATGGATGCCAACCCAGACCTGGCCGCGGCCAGGCAAGAAATTGGGATCGCTGATGGTGCTCGCAAGCAGGCCGGGCTTATCCCCAACCCCACAATCTCGTATGACGTGGAAGACACCCGTCGTAACACCAGCCAGACGACTGTCTCTCTCAGCCAGACCCTTGAGCTGGGCGGTAAGCGGGGGGCTCGTGTTGACGTCGCCACATACGGGCAGACCGCCGCACAGCTTGAGTTAGACCGTCGCGTTAACGGCCTGCGTGCAGATGTCGTCCAAGCCTTTTACGCCGCGTTGCGGGCCCAGACAGGTCTCGACCTGGCCAAGCAATCTCTCGAACTGACTGAGCGCGGTCTTCGCATCGTCGATGGCCGTGTTCGCGCAGGTAAGTCGTCCCCAGTGGAGGCGACCCGCGCTCAAGTGCAACTGGCCGAAGCCCAGCTGCAAGTTCGACGTGCAGAAACGGAAAAAGCGACCGCTTACCAACAGCTCGCTCAAATTACCGGGAGCTCAGTCACCGTGTTTGATCGACTCGAATCGCCAACCCTCTCCCCGGGCTTGCCACCTCGCACTGAAGATCTGCTGGCTAAGCTCGACCAAACAGCAGAAATGCGTCAGGCCGTGGTGCAGATAGACAAGAGCGATGCCTCGCTCGGCTCAGAGAAAGCTCAGCGTATCCCGAACCTTACTGTCAGTGTAGGTAGCCAGTACGACCGCTCTGTGCGCGAGCGGGTCAACACTGTGGGCCTGTCTATGCCTTTGCCGCTGTTCGATCGTAACCAGGGCAACATTCTTTCCGCTTCTCGTCGTGCAGATCAGGCCCGGGACCAGCGCAATGCTGTTGAGCTGCGCCTGCGCACCGAAACCCAAACCGCGTTGAACCAATGGTCCACCGCCATGCAGGAGGTCGAGTCCTACGACAAGACCATTCTGCCTTCAGCCCAACAAGCCGTAGAGACCGCAACCCGCGGCTTCGAGATGGGCAAATTCGGTTTCATCGAAGTGCTGGATGCCCAGCGCACCTTGATCGTCGCTCGTGGCCAATACCTCGAATCGTTGGCAGCGGCGACCAATGCGCGTGCGCAGGTGGAAAGGGTTTATGGCGAAGTCGGCTCAACCGCCGGCACTCGCTGAACGGGCCAAACATTTTCTTCGGCACACAGCCTTGAACAAGCCGGTGCCTACGATCAGCAGGAGTAGCAATGGATAACAAACGCAAGATCGCCCTCGCGGTAGCCGCTGTGGCAGCCCTCGGATTTGGCAGCCTTGCCTGGAACAACAGTTCCGGACAGCAGGCCGCCAGTACTGCCGAGCATGGCGCTAACGATGGCCATGGCGACGAAAAGAAAGCCGCATCTGCCGCCAAAGAGGAAGGTGATGAGGGCCATGGTGAAGAAGGCCACAGCGAAGAGGGCGGTGAAGAAGAGGGCAAGCTGACGCTCAGCGCTGAACAGATCAAGGCCGCTGGTGTTGCCCTGGAAGCTGCAGCGCCTCGTGACCTCGGTACCGTCGTGAGCTTCCCTGGCGAAATTCGCTTCGACGAAGATCGTACTGCCCACGTGGTTCCTCGTGTTCCTGGCGTTGTTGAGGCTGTCCAGGCCAACCTGGGCGAGACGGTCAAGAAAGGGCAAGTCCTCGCGGTAATCGCCAGCCAGCAGATCTCTGACCTGCGCAGCGAACAACAGGCCGCACAGCGTCGCGTCGAACTGGCGCGTGTGACCTTCGAACGTGAGAAGCAACTGTGGCAGGACAAGATCTCTGCAGAGCAAGACTACCTCCAAGCACGCCAAGCGCTGCAAGAAGCGGAGATCTCCTTGGCCAACGCCAAGCAGAAGGTCGGCGCAATCGGTGCCTCGGTTAACTCCGTTGGCGGTAATCGTTACGAGCTCCGCGCTCCCTTCGACGCCGTGGTAGTGGAGAAACACCTGACCGTCGGCGAAGTCGTCAGCGAGGCGACCAACGCCTTCATCCTTTCCGACCTGAATCAGGTCTGGGCGACCTTCGCAGTTCCGCCGACAGATCTGGGCAAGGTCACGACTGGCCGTGCAGTGAAAGTCTCTTCGCCTGACATGAACGTCGAGGTCGAAGGGAAGGTGGGTTATGTCGGCAGCCTGCTGGGCGAGCAAAACCGTGCAGCTACTGTCCGCGTCACCTTGACCAACCCCAACGGCGCCTGGCGTCCAGGCCTGTTCGTAAACATTGCGGTCACCTTCCAGACCGATCGAGTTGCCGTAGCGGTCCCTGAGCACGCTGTGCAGACCGTTGAAGACAAACCTTCGGTATTCGTACGCACCCCAGATGGCTTTGACACCCGCCCGGTAAAACTGGGTCGCCGCGACAATGGGTACGTGGAAATCATCGACGGTATTGAAGCCGGCGCCCAGGTAGCAACCAGTGGCAGCTTCACACTCAAGTCCGAGCTCGGCAAAGCTTCTGCCGAACACGGTCACTGATGCGAACTGACAGGATGATTTCTCATGTTTGAACGTATCATCAGATTCGCCATCGAGCAGCGCATCGTAGTAATGATCGCCGTTCTGATCATGGCGGGTATCGGTATCTACAGCTATCAAAAGCTGCCCATCGATGCGGTACCCGATATCACCAACGTCCAGGTGCAGATCAACACTGCAGCGCCTGGTTACTCGCCCTTGGAAACCGAACAACGGATCACGTTTCCAGTTGAAACGGCCATGGCCGGTCTCCCGGGCCTTCAGCAGACCCGTTCCCTGTCTCGCTCTGGCCTGTCTCAGGTCACCGTGATCTTCAAGGATGGCACTGACATCTTCTTTGCCCGCCAGTTGATCAACGAGCGGCTGCAGGTTGCGAAGGAACAGCTGCCAGAAGGTGTAGAGGCCGTCATGGGTCCGGTATCTACCGGCCTCGGCGAGATCTTCCTGTGGACTGTTGAAGCCGAAGATGGCGCGGTCAAAGAGGACGGTACGCCGTACACCCCGACCGACCTGCGCGTGATCCAGGACTGGATCATCAAGCCTCAGCTGCGTAACGTCCCGGGTGTGGCCGAGATCAATACCATCGGCGGTTATGCCAAGCAGTTCCTGGTTGCGCCGGATCCAAAGCGCCTGGCTACCTACAAGCTGACACTCAATGACCTGGTCGCAGCGTTGGAAAGTAACAACGCCAACGTCGGTGCCGGCTACATCGAGCGTAATGGTGAACAGTTGCTCATCCGTGCACCGGGTCAGGTAGGCAATATCGAAGACATCGCCAACATCGTGATCACCAGTGTGGATGGTGCACCGATTCGCATCAGCAGCGTTGCTGACGTCAGCATCGGTAAAGAGCTCCGTACAGGTGCTGCTACTGAGAACGGCCGCGAAGTCGTGCTCGGTACCGTGTTCATGCTGATTGGTGAAAACAGCCGCACCGTATCTCAAGCTGTCGCCGCCAAATTGGCGGACATCAACCGCACCCTGCCAAAGGGCGTGGTGGCTGTGACTGTTTACGACCGTACCAACCTGGTTGAAAAAGCCATCGCGACGGTGAAGAAGAACCTGGTGGAAGGCGCGATCCTGGTTATCGCCATTCTGTTCCTGTTCCTCGGCAACATCCGTGCGGCTCTGATCACCGCGATGGTGATTCCGCTGTCCATGCTGTTCACCTTCACAGGCATGTTCAACAACAAGGTCAGTGCCAACTTAATGAGTTTGGGGGCACTCGACTTCGGCATCATCGTCGACGGTGCCGTGGTTATTGTAGAAAACGCGATCCGTCGACTGGCTCATGCGCAACATAAGCATGGCCGCATGCTCACCAAAACCGAACGCTTCCACGAGGTCTTTGCCGCGGCGCGAGAAGCTCGCCGGCCGCTGATCTTCGGTCAGCTGATCATCATGGTGGTGTACCTGCCGATCTTCGCCCTCACCGGCGTCGAAGGCAAAATGTTCCACCCGATGGCCTTCACCGTTGTGATGGCGCTGCTGGGTGCAATGGTCCTGTCCGTTACCTTTGTTCCTGCAGCTATTGCCATGTTCGTCACTGGCAAGGTGAAGGAAGAGGAAGGCGTGGTCATGCGCACAGCTCGACTGCGCTATGAACCGGTTCTGCAATGGGTGCTGGGACATCGGAACATCGCTTTCTCGGCCGCAGTAGCCTTGGTCGTGCTCAGTGGTTTGCTGGCAAGTCGTATGGGTAGCGAGTTCATCCCAAGCCTCAGTGAGGGTGACTTTGCGATGCAGGCCATGCGTGTGCCTGGAACGAGCCTCACTCAATCTGTCGAGATGCAGCAGCGTCTGGAGAAAGCGGTGATTGCGCAGGTGCCTGAAGTTGAGCGGATGTTCGCACGCTCGGGTACCGCAGAAATTGCATCTGACCCGATGCCGCCGAACGCCTCTGACGCCTACATCATGCTCAAGCCTCAGGATCAGTGGCCTAACCCGAAGAAGCCTCGTGATGAGCTGATTGCTGAAGTGCAGAAGGCCGCAGCGGGTGTTCCAGGAAGCAACTACGAGTTGTCGCAGCCAATCCAACTGCGTTTCAACGAGCTGATTTCGGGCGTGCGTAGTGACGTCGCTGTGAAAGTCTTCGGCGATGACATGGACGTGCTCAACAACACCGCCAACAAGATCGCGGCAGCGCTCAAAGCGGTCCCGGGCTCATCGGAAGTGAAAGTTGAGCAGACATCCGGCCTGCCGGTGCTGACCATCAACATTGACCGCGAAAAAGCAGCACGCTACGGCCTGAACATCGCGGATGTTCAGAACTCGATCGCTATCGCCGTGGGTGGCCGTCAGGCCGGCACGCTGTATGAGGGCGACCGTCGGTTCGACATGGTAGTACGCCTACCAGAGACCGTTCGCACCGACGTAGCGGGTATGTCCAGCTTGCTGATCCCGGTACCTGCCAATGCGGCACAGGGTGCCAATCAGATCGGCTTCATCCCGCTGTCCCAGGTCGCCAATCTGGACCTGCAACTGGGCCCGAACCAAATCAGCCGCGAGAACGGCAAACGTCTGGTTATCGTCAGCGCCAACGTTCGAGGCCGCGATCTGGGGTCCTTCGTTGAGGAGGCGACCGCATCGCTGGACAAGAAGGTGCAAATCCCTGCGGGCTACTGGACGACTTGGGGGGGCCAGTTCGAGCAGCTGCAGTCGGCTGCCAAACGCCTGCAGATCGTTGTTCCAGTCGCCTTGCTGCTGGTCATGACCTTGTTGTTCCTGATGTTCAACAACCTGAAGGACGGCATGCTGGTCTTCACCGGTATTCCATTCGCACTCACCGGTGGTGTTGTGGCGTTGTGGCTGCGGGACATCCCACTGTCGATCTCGGCAGGTGTCGGCTTCATTGCACTGTCCGGCGTTGCAGTACTGAACGGCCTGGTGATGATTGCCTTCATCCGCGGGCTAAGGGAGGAGGGACGAACGCTCAGACAGGCAGTCGATGAAGGTGCATTGACCCGTCTGCGACCTGTTCTGATGACAGCCTTGGTAGCGTCCCTGGGCTTCATCCCGATGGCTTTGGCCACCGGCACCGGTGCCGAAGTTCAGCGGCCATTGGCGACGGTGGTGATTGGCGGGATCCTGTCCTCCACCGCACTGACCTTGCTGGTACTGCCTGCCCTGTATCACTGGGCACACCGCAAGGATGAAGACGGCGACGAGGCCGAAGTGGTTAGCTAACAGCCTCCGCTAAAGAGAAGCCCACAACACGTGTTGTGGGCTTTTTTGTTTAAAGTGAAGTAGATGCACTTACCTTTCAAAATTGTAAGTTTCTCGTCATGCCGGTGATGCCTATGCATTGCTAAGGTTACGCCCGAGAAGTTTTGAAATTGAGAGGGTTTTATGAAAAAGCTAATTATCGCTGCTGCACTTGTTGTTTTCTCGGTGGCTTCGCAGGCCAACACTTTCTCCGAGAGCAAGCAGCTTCAATACACCAAGGAACACCAGACCGCAGTGGCCAAGTACGCGGAGAAAAATGGCAAGCCAATGCCAGAGATTCAGGATTACAAATATGGCATGAAGATAGACGTTGCGAAATTCGTACGTCAGTCGCAGGACCCCCGTACCTGCCAGGTCTATCCACGGTTGATGACCTTCGAGGACTCCCAGGGCACGCTCAAGACTGTTCGTTACTCGATGTATTCGCAATGCATCAACAACAAGTAGTAAACGATTTGAACAGAACAATTAGAGAATTCATAAATGCCAGGCAGTGCCTGGCATTTTTTATTACGCCCGATACCCCATAGCTTCGAAATGTTAACGCCTGGGCTCGGGCAAACCGTGCAATAGATCTTAGCCAACCAACAGAGACGGCTCCCCAACTGCAGAGGGCAATTGGAAGCCTTGACCCCAGAAGGGACGAGTTATGAAGAGTTTGCTTGAACGCCCTGATGACCAAGCCGGGCATGAAGGTCATAGCCATGAGCATGGCGGCATTTTTGGAATGAACACAGAGCTGATTTTCGCGCTGATCTGTGGTGCTCTCCTGGGTGCCGGAGCTCTCGCAGGAAAACTTGGCCTGATTGATCGTCTGCCTCTGATTCTGTACGTGTCGGCCTACGTGTTCGGTGGATGGTTCACCACTAAGGAAGCGGTTACCAACATCCGTCAGAAACGCTTCGAGATCGACTCGCTGATGCTTCTCGCCGCAGTCGGTGCCGCGAGCATCGGCGCCTGGGCGGAGGGGGCTCTGCTGCTGTTCCTGTTCAGTCTGGGGCATTCCCTTGAAAGCTACGCGATGGGGCGGGCCAAGAAAGCGATTGAGGCACTGTCCAAGCTCGCACCAGCCACCGCGATCGTACGCAGAGCAAATGGCACGGTGGAGATGCCCGTGGAGCTGCTGGTTCCCGGTGACGTTGTCATCGTGCGCCCCAATGACCGCCTGCCGGCCGATGGTTTTGTAGTCGTAGGCTCCTCAAGTATCAACCAGGCGCCAGTAACCGGTGAGAGCGTCCCCGTGGACAAGCAACCTGTTCCTGATGCCGAACTCGCACGCAGCAAGCCAGATGCAGTGGATGCAGCCTCGAAAGTCTTCGCCGGTACCATCAATGGCGAAACGCTCATCGAGGTTGAGGTAACCCGGCGCTCTACGGAGAGTACCTTGGCGCGGGTCATCAAGATGGTCAGTGAAGCCGAAGTCAGGAAGTCACCGACCCAGCGATTCACGGACCGCTTCCAACGCATATTCGTCCCGTTGGTTTTACTGCTGGTAGTCGGGCTGCTATTTGCCGGCATTTTCCTTGACGAGCCGTTCCGTGACTCGTTCTACCGGGCGATGGCCGTACTGGTTGCAGCCAGCCCCTGCGCGCTCGCGATCGCTACACCAAGCGCCATTCTCTCTGGCATCGCCAGGGCAGCCCGAGGTGGCGTGCTGATCAAGGGCGGTGCGCCACTTGAAGAGCTTGGATCATTGAATGCCATGGCATTCGACAAGACCGGTACCCTGACCGAAGGGCGCCCACGTATCACCGATGTAATACCCATAGGCGGCACGCAGATCGAGGATCTGCTAAACGTCGCCATCGCTGTGGAGTCGATGAGCGACCATCCGCTGGCTGCGGCAATTGTGCGTGACGGTGAAGAGATGATTGGCACACGGCGCCGATTCCAAGCCAAGAACATGAGCAACATGATTGGCCGCGGCGTGCGTGCTGAGCTTGATGGGCAGTTCGTCTGGATTGGCAAGGTCGAGATGTTCGGTACCAATGGTATTCCCGCACTCAGCAAGGCAGCCCTGGAGGCTGCGGAGCGTCTACGTCAGTCAGGCCGTACCACCATGGTGGTACGGCGTGCTGACAAGGATCTGGGCGCTATCGGGCTATTGGACACACCCCGGGAGGGGGCCAAAGAGGCACTCCAGAAGCTTAGAGAGATGGGCATCGAACGCATGGTCATGATTTCTGGAGACCACAACCGCGTTGCAGAGGCTGTAGCCAAACAAGTTGGCTTAGATGAAGCGTGGGGAGACCTGATGCCGGAAGACAAGGTCAAGGCCATCAAAAACCTGCGCCTTAGCGCCAAGGTGGCCATGGTGGGTGACGGCGTCAATGATGCCCCTGCCATGGCCAGTTCGAGCGTTGGTATCGCAATGGGGGCTGCTGGATCTGATGTTGCCCTGGAAACGGCTGATATCGCGCTTATGGCTGACGACATCAGGCAACTCCCATTTGCGGTGGGGCTGAGCCGTCACACGCGATCGATCATCCACCAGAATCTGTTCGTCAGCTTGGGGATTGTGGCCATCCTGGTTCCGTCCACCATCATGGGCTTGAGCATTGGTGCCGCTGTTGCGATCCATGAGGGCTCCACACTGTTGGTCGTCTTCAACGCCTTGCGCCTGTTGGCCTACCGCAGAAGCACCTGATCCCTGAGCTTCAATCATGAAGCTAAGCAGGGAAATGACCTGAAGTAGAAGTACGGGTCGTGCGCGATCAGCGCACGACCCGTACTTTTCTCTCACTCGTCGATCCCGATGCGCTTGAGGCTTTCAAGGGCCTTTCCGCACTCAGGTGAGCCATGCCGTAAGCCGCAGGCCAATGCAGCTTTGAGGCTCATGACACCGGCTACGAAACCGACTTGATTGCCGACTCCGTGTCCGTCCGCAAATCCCTGATCATACGCAATCTCGACAAGCGCATTGATCGCCGCCAGGGTGTCCTGTTTGTTTTTACTCTTTTGCATATCTACTCCGCGAGCATTCAGCTCATATCGCTCGGTTAGGTGGCGGCGCCTTCAGGTTTGGGGTGAGCGAATCCCGCTCCCATAGCCAATCCCTAACGGGGGGCTCAGCCCGCCACCGTAAGGAAAATCAGCTATTGAGAGCAGATGACTCGTTTTGGTCACCCGTGCTGCTCGCCTCACCGCATTGGCACTGAGTGGGTACATCCGGGTAGTCGCTGTGATTCTCAATGAACAGCGTTCGGCAGGTTTCGCACCCATAGATCCGGGGCAGGGATTTAAGGCCGCTCGGAAGCACGTCACTCAGAGGCTCGTTATGCCAAGGAGCCCCGTCAAGGATTCTTGAACGCAGGATGTTTCCCAGGCGCCAGGTGTCACTTTGTGCGCGCCAGGACCACATCGGCGCAGAAAGCGAATACTGGATGAAGGTCTCTTGTGACTGCCTGGATAGCGGGTACTTGGGGCGGGTCCAGCCGGAATCGATGATGCTGAACCCCATGCCCATTTCTGCGCTCGGGTGGGTCTTTTCACCAAAGAAACGGTCATGCGTCGCTGGAGCCGTCGCATGATGGTCAGTCGGTGGGAATACCCACAGATAACACTCATCCCGGTTGACCATGCTGATGAGCTCGCTTGGCCCCCGCATGGGGGAATTTGCAGCCAGGGCGAAGCGATCCTTCCACGACATTTTGGGAGGCGGCGCAATACCAGCAGCGATGGCCAACGTGGCAGTCTTGGGGACGAAGCGATCGCCTAGCTCGTTCAGATCCAGGTTCTTGCAGAGAGCCTTGAAGGCCTTTTTGCGAGTCTTCGAGCTGAAGGAGGGGTCAAGGAGCAGGCGAACCTGGTTCACGCCGATTCCCGCAGTTCGTAGCACCTCAATGACTTCTTCAGCCACACCGACTGCTTGAAGATCGGTCAATCCTAAGCACGTTTTCGCCCGCTCGACCGCCGCGTAGAGGTTGTACTGCCGTGTCTCGTTGTCACGACAGACCTGAATTGGCAGCTTGTCTTGGATGGCAACTTGCGGTGCAACGGAGCCGATGGCCGCGTGGAACAGCTGGTGGAGGTGCAGATGAGAGTACGGGCGGCCAGAAGCCGAGAACGAGGCGTGCAGCTGAGCAGCGAGAGGTTGAAGCAGCTTTTTTGCAGACATGACTATCCCCTAATGAGCGACGTTGGGGTAGCTGCGCTTGTAGGGCCGTTAGACGCGAAGCTGGACGTCGAATCAGGTTCAATCATGAATAGGAGTCAGGTTTGATTTGCTTGCACGGCCACCATGCAAAGCCCGACGCGGCAATCACATCAGATTCGCCGAGCTTTGGCAAGAGCGGTCATCGGTAAGCGAAAGCAGGTAGGAGGAGGGCGCTCCATGCTTGATCACCTCCAGAAACAGGAAAGCCGGAAGCACGTTGAGCGCTTCCGGCTTTCTCACGTCAGACTGATGAGAGGGATCAGAAGACGTATTGCAGGCGGGTCACGATGGCATTGCCGCTGTCGTCGCCCACGGTGTTCTCGTTGTTGTCGGTGCGCACGTTGATGTAGTTGGCACTGACTTTCACCGCCTCGTTGACGTACCAGTTCACACCCACCGTGTGGCTCTTGGCCTTGCGCTCGTTCGATTGGTCCGCCGCGGTGACCAGGTTGCCGTCTTCGACCTTGATATCGTCAAAGCGGTAGAAGACTTCCCAGGCCCCCAGTTCCTTGTTCTCTGGTTTGATAGTGTCGAACTTGGCACCATCGAGCTTGTAGATACGCGGCTCGCCGGTCAGGGTGTAAGCCATCTGGGCGTAGTAACCGGAGGCCTTCATGTCGTTGTTGGCCTGGTCAGCTTTCAGCTTGCGGCGAAGGTATTCCGCTTGAACCGAGAACGGGCCGGTGGCCCAGGCACCTTCGAGACCCCAGACCGAGTCGTCCTTCCACAGGCCATCTTGTGCAGCAGCACCGCCAAACAGCATGCGGTTGCCGTTGGTGCCGGCATCGCCGCCGCCATTGGTATCTACACCGCGGACGCCCAGACGCGAACGAATCCGGGTATCGACCGCACTGTTTTTGAGGTCGCGGTAAGCGTACTGAGCACCGACGTGCAGGACGTTGCCATCACTGTGCAGCGGTGCGAACACGCCACGTACGTTGTAGCGCTTGGTGCTGTCGCCATCCGAGTTGTTATTGGTTTCGCTGAAAACGCTACCGGAAACATAAGCCATGTCAGCGATGGTGCTGGTGGCTTGAACACCCATGCCGGCGTTGTCGTTGATCCAGTCCGCCAGGTCGTACGAGAGGTTCCGCTCCATGGCGGTGGTCCACTTCGAACTGGTGGCTTTCTCAAGACCGAAGTCGGTGTAGAAACGGCCAAAGCGCAGTTGCACCGGCTTGAAACCCGTGTAGGTCAGGCTGGCTTCGTCGAAGTAGCCGTCGGAGTCGTTGCCCGTGTTGCGGGAAAGGTCGTAGTTGAGCTGATACTTCCAGTCGCGGTACAGCACGCCACCGAGCTCAAGGTAGGCGCGACGGAAGTAGCCTGCGTCAGCGGTATCGCCATTCTTGGTGAAGACACCATCGAAACGGCCGTAGTCGGCCTGAACTCGGCCGCCCAGTTTGAAACTGAATTCCTTGTCAGAAGTCGATACTTCAAGACCGCCCTTGGTCTTCAGAACGATGTCAGCTCCGTCAGTGGTTACTGTTCCGGAGAATGCTTGCGAGGAAAATGTGCCTATTATTGCGGCAGCCAACAGCTTTTCCCGCATGTTCGAAGAACGGATCATTGCTTGCCTCTCGTATGTTAAGTGCTTAGCTACCGACGTTATATTTCGCCCTGCGCCGGCCTAAATTTATCTTGCAGATGGGAGCAGGCCACGGTTGTCACCCGCTGTAACAAGATGCCTTTGTTCTAAGCACTCTGACTAGGTTGCAAGCGAATATGACAGTTGTGTTTCTGTAGTGTTAACGGAGGAGTTTGAAACCTAACAAAACTGTTACCGAACAAGCCAGTCCTTCTTATCAAAGAAGCTCTTCTTGATCAATCTTCGAATTTCCAAAACCTGCGGATTGCGGACAAGCTTCGTTTTGATAACAAGATAGACATCTTTCTCCTCCAGGTCGTCCAGGAAACCCGGCACGGGTAGGATATTTCTCTCCAGTTTTCGGCTGTAGTCGGGCAGCACTCCAATACACGCACCGCCAACGACAAGGCCTCGTGATAGGTTGTAGCTCTTGACCCGAGTGGTACCGCCCTGATGCTCAGCCATTATCGATGCCCACTTTCGTGAGCCCGCCAAGATCTCTTCATCCCAAGGGACAACGAGCATGAAGTTGTGCAAATCCAAGCTCTCCACTGGAAGGGTGACGCTTCTTGAATAGCGGCTGGAAATGAACAGGGCGTGCCCAATCCGGCCAAGCCTTTCAAACCTATACGTAGGATGGCGATCAAGCGCGCCTTTATCATCTGGGCTCACCAAAGCGATACCCACATCGACTTCACACTCAGAAAGCATCTGCGTTGTGCATTCTGAATGGATTTCCAGCTGCATTTCGGCATGATCACGCACGTAGGCGACTAGATCGCGGTTTACGATGTCGTTCAGCACTGGCTCTGTGATCGCGATGGTAAGCCTGGGGACTTCCTTTTCACCGGACTTGCCAAGGCCGTCTGGGCCGAAGAGCTGGCACAGGTAATGGCTGACCCTCTCGCCTGTGCGGGTCAGGGCAAGCTTGTTGTGTTTGTAGACAAACACGGGAGCACCAATGTGCTCTTCCAGTTTCTCCAAGCGTTTCCGCAGGCCTACCACTGGCACATTGAGCCCTCGGGCAGCCTGTTTGAAACTGGCACAACGTGCTGTTGCGAAAAACTCTACGGCCAGCTGATCATCAATTGGCAAATCATCCAATATGTCAGGGCTGTAAGGAACAACGCTGCTTGTATATGTTTCATTTTGTGTAACCATTAGGTCCCCCTTAATTCGGGGAATCTATCTCAATGCCACCCGGTGTTTCCTTATCTTGTCAACATTGTAATCCACGGGTCATGCATGCGTTATCGGAAGGCTTTTATTTCGAAAGCGTAATTTTCAGGCAATCCCTCTGATATTGTAGCGTGCTAGCCTAGTGCGCCGACTTGTTACTTACCATATATAGATTCGGCTAATTACGCATTTACATTTAGTTCACTATTTTTTCACCTTTGCCTCCATAGGCTTTGGGCATGGAAAATCAAACCCCACCTCTTACTACCTTACTGATTCGTTATCTGGGGATCGGCTTCATAGCAACGGGAGTCCATTATGCGGTGTTCCTATTGCTGGTTACGACAGAATTCGTTACTCCGTTACTGGCCAGTATCTGTGGCGGCATGGTTGGCGCAATCGCGAGCTTCATTGGAAATAGGGCGCTCTGTTTTGTGGCAGATGGCTCTCGTAAGTTTCAGCCTGTCAGGTTTGCACTGGTCGCGTTAACCACAAACTTCGGCAATGGCGTGGGTATGTGGTTCCTCATCAAGTCGAATCTGTCACCGCTCATCTCCCAAGTCGTAGTGACCTTAAGCCTCACTGCACTTGGATTCATTGCACATCGTTTTTGGACATTCAATCATGCAGACATTACATCGCTTTCCCGAGCGCCCTGATCCCTTGTTAACCATCGTGGTCCCTTGCTTCCAGGAAGAGGAAACCATCCCCGAGTTCCACCAGCGAATCACCCGCGTGGTGAAGCGCTTACCCGTCTCCTGCGAAATCCTCTATGTCGACGACGGCAGTAATGACCGGACGGCCGACATTCTTCGCCACTATCAGGATGGGTCATCTGTACGTTGCCTGTCCCTGAGTCGCAACTTCGGCAAAGAGGCTGCACTGAGCGCCGGGATAGACCATGCCCGTGGCAGTGCGCTGATCTTCATTGATGTCGACCTGCAGGATCCACCAGAGCTCATCGCGGCCATGGTGGACTACTGGCAACGCGGCTACGACGTGGTGAACATGCAGCGCAACCTGAGAATCGGTGATTCGTGGTTCAAGCGCATGAGTGCCCGGGCTTACTACTGGGTCATGCAGCGCCTGGTGGAGAAGGTGGACATGCCGGCCGATGTCAGCGATTTCCGATTGATTGGGCCTGCGCCGCTGGCAGCCCTGCGGGCCCTGGATGAACGCTCCAGGATTCTCAAAGGCATGATCGGCTGGGTAGGCTTTCGTACCATCGAACTCCCCTACAATCGCACTGTTCGCCATGCCGGGAGCACCAAATGGAATGCAGCTGGCCTGTTCAATCTGGCCATCGAGAGCATCGTCAGCTTCTCTCGCAAACCACTGCGCATTTTCAGCCTCATCAGTTTCGGTCTTTTCGTCTCCAGCATCTGCTACATGCTTGCGTCGCTTGTGGCAGGCAGTTTCGACATCCATCACCTGATCGTCGGAATGGCTTCATTCATGTGCGTCGGTGTCGCCATGGTGGGGGAGTACCTGGGCGTGACACTCGCGGAAGTGAAGCGCCGGCCTCTCTATTTCCTGAAGCACAGCAACAAGGCAGATCCCGTGTCACTCCACCCTTCGATGGCTTCGATCGAGGGTAAGAAATGCTGAACCTGAAGAACGAGAGGACGCTGTGGTGGGTCCTGGGTTCGATTTTGCTATTGCGTTTGGTGGGGCTGGGCATCTACCCGCTGATGGACACATCTGAGGCCCGTTACGCTGAAATGGCTCGCAAGATGGTCGAGTTGAATGACTGGATCACGCCCATGTTCGACTACGGGGTACCGTTCTGGGGCAAGCCTCCGTTGTCCTTCTGGACCCAGGCCGCGAGCATGACGGTCTTCGGCGTTAACGAGTTCGCTGCGCGCTTCCCAGCGTGGCTACTCCACCTGGCAAGCTGTTTCATCATCATCAAACTCGGCACGCAGCAGATTTCTCGTAACGCCGGCATCTGGGCTGCCATTATTTTTTCCAGCACCACACTTGGCCTGGTCTCCAGCGGTGTTGTGCTGACTGACCCTGTTTTGTCGTTCTCGATTCTGCTGGCCAGCTACGGTTTCTGGCGTTGGATGAAGTGCGCCAGCAAGGCGGATGCCTACCTGATGTTCGCAGGTCTCGGGCTGGGCTTGCTTGCCAAAGGGCCGCTGACCCTGGTGCTTATGGGGGCGCCGGCATTCGCCTGGTTCGTTATCTACAAGGAATGGGGACGGGTACTGAGGCTTCCCTGGATTAGCGGCCTTGTACTCATGTTCGGTATATCCGTGCCATGGTATGTCGCGGCCGAGATGAAAACGCCCGGCTTCATGGAGTACTTCTTCGTTGGTGAGCACTGGAGCCGCTACGTCGTCAGTAACTGGGCAGGGGACCTCTATGGTAGTGCTCATGCCAAGCCGTACGGCAGCATCTGGATCCAGCTCGGATTGTCGCTACTGCCATGGGCCTTGTTTCTACCACTGTTGATCCGCAAGCGTGGATCGATGCAGCGCTTCAAAGCCTACCTCTGGCTGTGGGCCTTGGCGACACCGGTCTTCTTCACATTTGCAGGCAACATTCTGTGGACCTACCTGCTACCCGCGCTGCCAGCGTGGGCATTGCTGCTGTCTGCACGGGTCAGCGAAGTTGGCCCGAAGACCACCTGGGCTGCCGCTGCGAGCGCATTGGTGTTGCCAATCATCGGTGCGGGCATCATCTACGCCGGGGTACTAGAGGAGCGCCCTCAGAATCAGCGGGATGTGGTTCAAGCCTGGCTCAATGTGCAGTCTGCTCATTCCGCTCCCCTGATCTATCCTGGCCGCCGCTCATACTCGTCGGAGTTTTACAGCAGCGGGAAGTCCGAGAACATCAAGGATCCTGCCAAGTGGCCGCGGGATGGCTCGTTCTATCTGTCCAGGCGCTTGCGAGACAGCAAGGATGGTCTGCCCGCTGATCTAGCTTGCACATCGATCACCGAAGCGAACGCCAGCCAGCTCCTGCTGTGCCATTGGAAACGCCCCGCACAAGGTGCCGAGGGTCTGGCCGGAGAAAGCAATGCGGAAACGCCTCGCAAGAACGAAGGCTAAATTCCAAGCACAAAAAAGCCAGGTTTTACCCTGGCTTTTTTGTCGATTTCTTTCGTCATTTGAAGTCCTATTTAACCGCCGATTAATTGTCGGCTTGTTCCTTACCATCCTTGCTTTCTTTCTTTTGCTCTTGAGCGACTTGTTGTTTGTTCTGGTCCGAAGAGTCATCGCTCCATAGGCGAGCCTGTTCGGTTCGGAAGTTCTCGTTGAACTGTTTCGTTCGCTCGAAGCCGCCTTCAGCGTAAGCGGTACCCATGAGACCCAGCAGCAGGCTGCCAATAGCGATAGATTTGACAAATTTCATTGTGAACCTCGGTTCATACTAGGCCAACCTGATTAGCGGCCTTTGTTGGTTTGTAGTTTAGGAACGCGAAGCTAACGACAAGGTGAGTCAATAATTACAATTCCGTAATTTTGGCTGCAGATAGGATGCGTTAAATCTTCAAATCTGGAAGGATCATGTCTATCTCGGCACTGTCGAGGGCGACTTCGAATTTTCTCTTAAATTACAATTTTGATATCTAGCGCGTTAATTCAGCGCGGCGTTGTTGGCCGCCCTAGGAGATAGCCATGAATGACATAGAGCCCTGGGCAGTTGCTATCGGTGACTTTCGCCGCTGCACTGAAAAACTCACTGTCCAGCTCGATGAGCTGACCTCGCAGACGCGCACCTCCAGCGCTGTTCTGGAGAGGTCGAACGAACTGGTGGAGCAGGTGGACGCTGTCGGCCGGCAGATTCAGGAGGAGGTGCGAAAGGCGGAGAAGGCTTGGTCGAACGCGGAGGAGGTTGCCTTGCGCGCCGCTGCATCAGCGTATTCAGCTGCATGCCGCGGAGTCGACACCGCCATCCAGCCACTGATCTCGGAGCTTACAGCAGCGACAAAGGCGGCGGACGCCTCTATCCAGGAGCTCAAGCGGGCACCGGTGCTGGCCAAGCGTTATGTGATGGTGGTCGCCACGGCGTTCTTCATTCTGGCGCTGATCTGTGTCTACTCGACCATGCGCCTGATCGATGCCGCCGGCAGCGTAAGTGCTCAAGAGAAAGTGAATGCTCAGTACTTCTCACACCTGTGGAAAAACGCCAATCCTGACGAACAGAAGATTATTAAGTCGGTGATTCTGCGGTCGCCCATGGACCCTGTGGTCCTTCGGCACTGATGCATTGAGGCAAACAAAAGGCCCGTCGATTGACGGGCCTAATCGTGTCTGCGCAATTTAAGCGGCGGTCATTGCCGGCTGCATTTGCTGGGCTTCCGGAAAGTGAAGGTGGAACCAGGTGAAGTTTTCTTCGGTCACCTCCACGCTCGCCGATCCCTGGTGCAGACTCATGATCGACTGCACAATGGCCAAGCCAAGACCGGTACCGCCTTCGCTCCGTGCTCGGCTCTTGTCCACACGGTAGAACCGCTCAAACAAGTGCGCGTGGTGTTCCTTGGCAATACCACGGCCGGGGTTGCCGACACTCAACGTCGTACCGCTCGCACTATGCTGCACCTTAACGTAGACCGTGCGGCCGCGAGGGCAGTAACGGATCGCGTTCGAGACCAGATTCGAGACGGCACGTTGAACCATCAGGCGATTCCCGCGCACCACGTCATCACTGCCGGAGATCTGCAGCTGAATCTCGCCTTCTTCTGCTGAAATGCTGAAGAGCTCGCACACTCGCTGAACCTCGTCGACCAAGGAGACGGATTCGAACTCCACCATTGATGCTGGATGACTGACCTGGGCCAAGAACAGCATGTCGGAAACCATGCGGCTCATGCGGTCCAGCTCTTCTGTGCACGACTCCAGAACCTCCCGGTACTCGGAAAGCGATCGTTCTCTGGTCAAGGCAACCTGGGCCTTGCCCATCAGGTTGGAAAGCGGTGCTCGAAGTTCGTGAGCAAGGTCGTCAGAAAACTGCGAGAGCTGCTGAACCCCATCATCCAGGCGAGCCAGCATGATGTTGATGCCGTCGGCGAGCATTTTGAGTTCTGCCGGCATCCCATCAGTTGGAAGGCGATGGTCGAGGCTCTCGGTTGAGATTTTCGAGGCGATCTTGAGGAACTTGGTCAGTGGTAGCAGGCCTCTGCGCACAGTCCACCAGCCAATGGCCAAGATCAGTGCGAGGATGACGGGGGACATCATCAAGGCCCAGGTCAGCAACGCATCGAGCAGCGCCTCACTGGATGACTGGTCCATGGTCATATAGACGCTGACCTCTGTTCCATCGCCCAAACGCATGATTCGAGAAGCACTCAGCAGAGGACGGTCCTGCGTATCACGCCATTCGTGCTCTTTGGGCTGGGCCGCCGGCTGAAACTTGTGCACCTCCAGATTGACCTGTTTCGAGCCAATCGAGAGCAGGGGAGTCTGATTCTGTGAGGTATCGAATATGCTCACATACAGGTTGTTGTGGCCCATGACCAAATCGACAAGCTGATGCGCATCCGCGTTGACGCCGGAGATGTCCGGGATGGTGGACAGGTTGTGAGCCATCCCCGCCATCTTTACTTCCAGGTCTGCTCTGGCATTTCTTTCCAGAGCCTTGCCTACCATCAGATAGCCAAAGGTGGCGAACAGAAGCAGCAACGCTGCGCTCATCAACCCAACTTTTAACCCCAGCTTTGCAGCCAGGCTGAATGGCCTCATGCGCGTTCCTCAAAAACGTACCCAACGCCACGAAGCGTGTGAATGAGCTTGGTTTCAAACGGGTCATCGATCTTCGAGCGCAAGCGCCGGATGGCTACATCGATGACATTGGTGTCGCAATCGAAATTCATATCCCAGACCAACGAGATGATCTGAGAGCGAGTCAGCGCTTCGCCCGTTCGGCTCATGAGCAGGTGCAGAAGCGCAAATTCCTTGGTGGTGAGATCGATGCGTGTGCCACCGCGGAAGACGCGATGGCGGACGGAGTCGAGTTCCAGATCGGCAATTTTCAGCGAGCTCTTCTCGACTAACTCATCACCACGGCGTTGCAGCGAACGGATGCGAGCAAGCAGCTCAGGGAATTCGAATGGCTTCACAAGGTAGTCATCCGCGCCGCCGTCCAAGCCCTTGAGCTTGTCATTGATGCGTCCGCGGGCGGTCAGCATGATGATGCGGACCCGGCTGGTCTTACGGATGGTTTCCAGCAGGTCCCAGCCGTCGATACCCGGGAGGTTCACGTCCAGGAGGACCAACGAATAGACATTAGTGTTGAACAAGTGCAGAGCATCTACACCGTTGTGCACGATATCTACGACATACCCGCTTTCGGATAGGCCCTGCTGAAGATATTCGGCAGTTTTAATTTCGTCTTCCACAACTAGAACGCGCATAACTTATCTCAAGGTGTGAGGAAGGAGTTGGCCTAATCCGCCAAGATTATGGTTGCAGGCTGTTCGAAAGTTTGGCTGAGGGTATGGCATGTGGTAGTCGCTACCTCTGTCCATACGCCGGGTCACCTGAGGACGCTTGAATCTTAACGCGAAGAAGCTGGCCGCGGCGAAATCCTACAAATTTGTAATGTAGCCGCAAGATTTCTGACAGTCATGCAGGCTCCACCCCTAAGCATAGCGGATTCTGGGGCCTGCGGCGGTGTATGACAGATTCGCCTGGCAGGTGGAATCGGCCAGGACAGGCAGCATTTCGGTCGTTAGCTTGCAAGGACTGGTACTGGCCTTGGATCGAGGGCGCCACGCAGGCAGACCCCATGCACGGCCGCAAACCGCAGCGCCTTTCTGCAAATTAGTTCACGTGGCGGCTCGATATTCTCTCGAATAATTATCTTACAATCTATTACATGTCCAAATTGTAATTGCCCGATCATCTTGGTGTTAGCCTCCTTTGCTAGTTTAAGGGCAGCGGAAGAGGCATCGCTGCTTTGGAAATTGTCTCATTTCAAAGCAGCTTGGCAAGAGCACCGAGCAGTTGTTCGCGCCAGTGCATTCACCTGTAAACCATACGCTCCTTTGGTAGGTGAATTTTAGCGCCCCCCTACGGGCGCTTTTTTATTAAGGGACTTCTTATGAACACTACTGTATCAGCGATCGCCGTGTTTTTGCTCTTTACATCACTAACAGCCAATGCCCAAAGCGGTATGGAGATCAATAAACGCATCGAGCGTACTGCTAGAGAGGCTACAGCGGATTATGCTCAACGCGTAAAAAAGCCCATGCCTCAACTAGAAGACTACGCCTATGGCATGGACCTGGACGTTGGTAAGTTGGTGTATGTATCACCCAGTGTGCGGTACTGCGGTAATGTAAGAAGCATGATGACCTACGAAGACTCGAAAGGCGAACTGCACATGGTTCGCTACCTGGTGAAGGGCGAGTGTGTTAATAGCCGTTAAGACTCATCAAGATGATCCCTGCGGCCACCGGATCATAGAAGCTCAATGCCGAACCGGCGCAGCAGTATGGCGAAGCCTCCGAAGCTGGCCATTGTGATGAGGATGCTGCTGATCAGTGTCGGCCAAAAGCCGAGCTTAGGTAGCAGCAATGGAAAAGCAATAAACATCGGTAGGGTCGGAAGCACGTACCAGAACGTGTACCAAGCATGGTTGGAGATCTTCTCCATGCTCTGGTTCTCTAAATAGAGCCAGACCAACGTCACGACCGTGACCAAGGGTAGGGCGGCGACCAAGCCGCCCAGCTTGTCGCTGCGTTTCGCCAGCTCTGACACGAGAATCACTATACCGGCAGTGAGTAGGTACTTCGTGATGATCCAGGCCATCGCTGAGCCTTCTGGAGGTTGTTGACGAGGGCAGGCGAAGCCATTCACCAACCCCCTTGAAGCGCTCCTGCCGTTTACGGCATCCCTCACCGCATTTTTTTTGCAACATCACCCTCAGCCAGGAGGGTGATGTGTTTGCATGGTGTTTACCGATCGGTCAGTGCGAGGGTGAGGGAACGCTCTCGTGGAAAGCTGCCCGCTCGATCTGGATGGTGCAGTGATGGATTTCGAATGCATCGCTGACAGCATCCACGACGGCCGCCAACACAGCATCCCCATCTGCAGAATCCCGAACCACTACGTGCGACGTCATCACGTTACTGCCACTGCTGACAGCCCACACGTGCAAGTCATGAACGTCCGTCACGCCATCTACTCCGAGGATGGTGGCCTCGATTGCCGTAACGTCGAGCCCCCTCGGGACACCCTCCATGAGGATCCCCAGGCTTTCGCGAAGCAACTGCCACGTCCGCGGCAGAACCCAAAGGCCGATCGCCACAGCGACAATCGTGTCGACCCAGGTCCAGCCGGTGAAGCGGATGATAAGTGCCGCGATGATTACGCCAAGCGAGCCGAGCATGTCGCTCCAAACTTCGAGGTAGGCTCCTTTGACGTTGAGGCTTTCGTTGCTCGCAGATGCCAGAAGGCGCATCGAAATTAGGTTGATGATCAGGCCGGCGATTGCGATCCACATCATCGCTCCGGTAGCGATCTCCGCCGGCATGAAGAAGCGCTGGTAGGCCTCATACAAGATGTACATCGCCACCAGGAAGAGCAGCACGGCGTTGAACGTCGAAGCCAGAATTTCCAGGCGCGCATAGCCGAAGGTTCTTTTCTGATCCGCCGGCCGCTTGGCTATCTGAAGTGCAATCAGTGAGATCGCCAAGGCGGCAGTATCTGTGAACATGTGAGATGCGTCCGACAGCAGCGCCAGGCTGCCGGTAATCCACGCACCGATCACTTCTGCAATCATGAAGCTGCCAGTCAAGCCGAGCGCCATGATTAGCTTCTTCTGATGCCCCTCGCGTACTGCAGCGCTGCCATGGTCATGATTTGAACCCACGTATTTCTCCTTGCGCAGGGTTGTGGTCTCGTTGGCCTTCCTGTCTACCTAGCCTTAGAGCGTCGCTTGGCCACAGTGACTGCAAAATCTTGCTCCTGCACTCAGCAGCGAGCCGCAGGCGGTGCAACCACTCGATAGCGGTGTTCCGCAGTTTAGACAAAAGCGTGCTGACGGATCGTTGGCCGTCCGGCACTGCCTGCAGCCCTGCAGATCTTTGATGGGGGCAGGAGTGGGAGGGCGCCCGCCGTCATACACCTGATTACCGCCGTCGCAGCCCTGCTGCCGGCCATGGCGATCATATTGCTCGGCCCCATGTCCCCCGCTGTGGTGCTTGCCTCCACCGTGGTTTCCACGGCCATGGTGCCCGCCCAGGATGTTTTTGAAAAAGCTCATGGTATTCGCCCCTCATTGATGGGTGACATATTAACGAGCAAAAGTTGAAAATAATATTCTGCTCGCGAGAAAGACTTGTAAGTTGAATTGAAAGTTCAAAATTAGCCTACGACAAAACGAAACCGTTTTGTTTGTGAAATTAAATTTATCTAGCTGAGCGGAGCATTGCTTTTGGTGGGTAGTATCCCCCTAATTTTGATCATAGCGTGATCAATGACAATCAAAACAGCAGTAATTGGATTTCTGTCAGCATTGTAATCCCGAGGTCATCGTGTCGTTATCAGGTCCCGGAAATAATGCGCTCAGCGAGATTCATTTCTCTTTTTATCCCTATGCCTCACACATACTAAGCGTCCCCAACGCCTAGGGGCCTAAGGCCTCTGACGCTCCGCACATTGCGCAATCGCTCAGCATCTGTCGACGGTTTGCCTTGTAGCTCCCGCTAACTCCATAGCTACCGCCATGGATAAGCAGCTTCCAGAGTTTGATAATGACACCTTCCAAATCCATTGTTCACACCCTGTTAAGCAAATGGATCTTTGCTATTCGCAATGCGCGGCAGAAAGGCATCAGTACTAATTTGCTAATCGGCCTGGTGACTTTTTGGTTACTGCTATTCGCGAACGCTGAGCTCTGGAACGTGCTCTGGAAGCTGGTATTCAAAACCGATGAAGTGAACTGGCAGCTAGCGGCTAGCCTCCCAGTCATAGTATTCGCATGGGTGTTTACCGTTCTGAGCTTGCTGTCATGGGGGCGGCTGGCCAAACCCATACTGTGCCTGGTACTGATCAGCGCGTCTTTTGCGAGTTACTTCATGAATGCCTACGGCATCGTGATCGATTACACAATGTTCACCAACGTTGTGGAGACCGACGTCGCTGAGGCAACCGAGCTGCTGAATTGGAAGCTCGGTCTTTGGGTCGCAATGGTTGGGGTGTTGCCCGTCTACCTGATTGCCCGGGTTCCCCTCCGGCGCAAGCCTTGGGCCAAAGCTTTGGTCAGCAGGTTCATTGCTCTGTCGCTCGCTCTGTTGACCTTATCTGGCATCGCGTTGAGTCAGTACCAGTCGTATGCCTCCTTGCTGCGCAACAATCGGGAGATCCGGCTGATTCTGGTACCTACCAACTTGTTTGCGGCTGGCCATGGGTACCTGAAGCGTCAGCTGGCCTCACCTAAAACGCTGACGGCCATTGGTACTGATGCGGTAGTTAATCGACAGGGTGCGGCTCGTAAACCCAGGCTGCTGGTACTGGCAGTAGGAGAGACCGCTCGCTCCGCCAACTTCTCCCTCAACGGCTACTCCCGTGAAACGAATCCGGAACTAGAAAAGCGAAATGTCATTAGCTTCACGAACGTGAGCTCCTGCGGTACCGCTACCGCGGTCTCGCTGCCATGCATGTTCCTGGACGTGGGTAAGGCCCAGTACAAAGATGGCTTGGCCAAGAGCCGAGAAGGGCTGCTCGACGTGCTTCAACGCGCTGGCATCAGTGTCATGTGGACTGACAACAACTCGGGGTGCAAAGGGGTCTGCGACAGGGTTCCCAACCACAAGGCTGCCTCTCACGCGGATTCCCAACTGTGCACCAGCGAGGAGTGTAAGGACGGGGTGCTGCTCACGGAGATGCAAGACTTCATCAAGCGCCAGGAAGGCGATGCTGTCCTGGTGCTCCACTACAAAGGCAGTCACGGCCCGGCCTACTACAAGCGCTACCCCTCGCAATTCAAGAAATTCGCACCGGTGTGCGAGACCAACGAGCTCGACAAATGTAAGCAGGAGGAGGTGGTCAATGCCTACGACAACTCAATCCTCTACACCGATTATGTGACTGCAAATCTCATCGATATCCTGGCGGCCAACACCAAGTTCGACACTGCGCTGATGTACGTTTCGGACCACGGCGAATCGCTGGGGGAGGGTGGGCTCTATCTACACGGGCTGCCTTACGCGATGGCTCCTGACGAGCAAACAAAGGTGCCGTTGGTACTTTGGATGTCTGACTCGCTCGCGAAGAGCGAAAAGGTCAACGTGGGTTGTTTGAAAGCTCAAACCACGTCACCGCTGAGCCACGACAACCTGTTCCACACCGTGCTCGGCATGATGAACGTCCAGACGTCTTCGTATCGCTCAGCGCTGGATTTCACTGCCCCTTGTAAGCCCTTTGTCGGAGGCTCTTATTCTGGCCTCTGAATGTTCGATGTGGACCGGATCATCGGCCAGGCGGTTCTGCACCAGCCTGCTTTGACAGCTGAGAGAAGCTGGACTAATTACATAGCTGCATTCAACAACCCAAGCGGAAAAGGAAGTTTTGCATGAGCATCAAGCCAGGCCCAAAGCGCACCAATGAAGATGGCACTCCGGACAAAAGGCAGCGAGTCACCCCTGAAAAGCAGAAGGACCATCCGGACCTGAAACCCCACAAGCACAAAAAGGGGGAGTAAGAAAAAAGCAGCTCTCGGGAGCTGCTTTTTTTTTGGGGCTGTGTGCAAACCCTCCCGACCGTCTCGCTGATCAATCGGACCGCGTCGTGAGTCTTCCGCTTGGCTTGATGGATTCTGAAGCTACCTCCGGATCGGTTATCCCTTCAGTGCGGACGACGAGACTGATATCCCAGAGCGTTGAGCTGATACTCGCTGACAGCCCGAAATTGTGATTCTGCGATTTGACGCAGGCGCTCAACCTCTTCGGCAGATGAGCCAGAAGCCTGCGCCTCGTGGTATTGCTTCATCGCATCCACTGCGTCGGTATACATGGGGTGGTCGGGGAGAAGAGCTGGTATCTTTTTCGTCATGTAGCGGCAGGTCCTCACTGGATAGTCGACGGTGGTTTACCTGCTTTGAGGAGCTGAAAATCAATGACCGCCTGATAGAGCGAATCTGCCAATAGGTGAAGACGCTGTACCTCAAGGTCTGGCAATCCAGCAGCCTCCGCTTCGTGGGCCTGTCGGATAGCTTCAAGCGCTTGCCTCATCAGTGGCTCACCAGCCTCGACCATTCCAATGAATGTGCGCTTCACAACATTTTGCTCCACTCAGCTGAAGATGAATTATAGGACACCGCGGCGTGGCAAGGCCCCGAGCAGCACAGGTGTTCGACGTCCGGCTGAACGAACCAATGAGGAGCGCGCTGGCCTGGGGAGTGGCCAGGGCGCGTGTCATAGCTACGTTGTAAACCACTTTTTTCACTGTAAACCACTGTGGTTTACAGTGAAAAAAAGTGGTTTACAGCAGGCCTCCTCAGGCCTGAGTCAGCTCCAGCAGATCGCCCAGTTCCTCCCGGGCCATCTTCACTCTATCCATTCTGCGATAAGGATGATCAACCGGCATCCGGATAAGAGATTCGAACCAAGCCGAATCGAATTTGATGACTTCCTTGTGAATGTGCTCAAGCTCACCTCCGCGAGGCTGTGACACTACAAACTCCATGCTTTCAACCAAGCCAGACGCTTCACTGTCTTTGACGATTCGATGGCGGATGAAACTCATTTTGAGATCAAAATATGCCGCCTTCGAACCAGGCACCTTCTTCGATTCCAGCCGACCAGTGCTGCTGATTTCCGCCCCCGGCACCTCAGCGGCAATAGCTTTCACCAGCTCAGCATTTCCACTGACCTTCTGGCCAAACAGGCGGGTGGCGTCCGACATGTAAGCAAAGATCCATGGCACATTGCGAAGCGTCGCGCCGGTATAGAGGTAGCCACGCTCTCCCTTGTAACGCTGCAGCATGCCTCTCAACGCGTTCTCGGAAAGGACCAGTTGGGTCTCTTTCTCCAGGATGTAAACCACGCGATCGAACTGTTCGATCAATAGCTTGAGAATCTTCCGCGGGACGCCGTCAAACCTGGTTTTTCGTTCTGTTTTCTTATGCTGGCGAGGCTTGAAGTACGGGCAATCGTTACGGGCCTCACTATCAAATGGAGCGATGCCGCGAATGCTCTTAGTAGCATGTTTCCCGAATGGGTTCTTCACGTTAGGCGGTAGCTCATACAGCCCAACCAGCTGGACAGGGTTGTCGCATGCCGGGCATACAGCAAACTGAGCTAGCTTGCCCGCACTTCCAGGCTGGTACCACGGATCTCTGCGGAAGGTCTCGGCCTCGAAACCTTCCTTGTCGATGATCTTGCTTTCTGTGTCTTCGATGCGGAGCTTATAGACATCCATCTTTGCTGAAACCGTATCAATAGAGGGTTTCTGGATGGTAACGAGCGAGGATAGGCAGCAGTAGGCCTAACTGACCCTTTTGGTGGTCACCCACTGGTTTGAGGCCAGCCCAAAGCATGCCTGATCGACCTGGGCGGGCCCTAGAAACAACTAACCCCCTGATGCGCAGTACAGGTCTGGGACCTGCCCGAGGCGTGGGGGCTATTCTTGGAGCGACAGTGACACCGGCTCCGGAGAAAATCAATTGGTTTGTAGAGCAGCCGGTCAGCTAAGGTCAAACCCAGATCCTAAAGGGGAGGCCGATAGCAGCTCAGTCAGCATCATCGGCACCTTCTTCATCTTCATCGGTATCCCCAACACTGAGCCAGTCGTGAAGGTTGTACCGCACGAAGTCTTCCGCATCGAGCATGGTAAAGTCTTGTAGCACCGTGACGTCTGCTCCACCGAAGTACAGCCCATCGTTGAGATTTCTGGCCACCCCGAGCACTTCATTCAGCTGGTCGTGCAGCTCATTTGCGCGCCTGGCGTGCTCTCGTTTGGTCAAAAACCGGAACACCACCTCGTAGGGCTCAGGGGTGGTATTACCCGCTTTGCTTCAAGCCGCAGGAGTTGCAGGTCCGTTGCAGCTTGATGGTTTTACTTAAGGAGCCAAGCCAGCTCTCCAATCCGCAGATGCTGTGCACATTTTTTTGCACATATCTCACGCCACGATACCCCAGTAGATTCAGGCTTTTCGCAGCCTTTGCATAGGTGAGTCGCGATGGATTTCTACACATCTCAATGAGGAAACCTAAGCTCCGTTTTCCACGTATTCCTCCGCTACAGAACGCTTTTCTGCGGTGTGTCCCCTGACATTCGCTTTTCAGGGCGAGCTATGGGGGCCACTCAAGACGGCTATCTTTTGCCTGGCACCAATGAAAAGGCCCTCAATATTGAGGGCCTTAAATTCAATGCGGATCCGTCACGCGGGCATTTTTTGCAGCTGTCGAACTCGATCATGGACCACAAATTTAATGATTCCTTTGACATCGTTGGTGCAGTTTTCAAAGGCAAGGCGCGATACCACCTGGCGACCCTCCTTCAGAATCAGCGCCCCGATCAACTCGTCGACGAAGGACTGAGTGACATCGTTCCCAGCGAAATCTATGACAACGCTCTCACCACTGCTGAGCGAGCGTTCGATTTCGGTACGGTAGGGGATCGCTGAAGCTCGCATTCCGTACGTTCGGATAGAACTATCCCTACTTAATCGAATTTGAGTTTGCATGTCGTAACCCCTTGTATTGCATAATCCTTTTTTGCAGCCCGAGAGTTTCAGTTGACGCTGAATCTCCCATTTACCGCTCCTTGCATGATCGACTCTAGCCCTCGAGCTATCAAAAAGCCAGAGCTAGCGGAAATTCAGATCTAGGTCGAGATCGTCGTCAACCTGTCCTGCATCGTCCTTCGGCAGCAAGTCACTGATCGAAATGGTGGGCAGCAGCTCACGGGTACAGCTAAACGCGATCGATACACCATTCCACAGCGCATCATGCAGCTCCTGAGACTGCCGACGCTTTGTGTCATGTATGCCATTGCCGCTCACGATGATCAAACCACCGCCCGCCGCGTCTGCAATTTTTGCGGTAGTTGTTAACCCGATACCTTGGTTCTCGCTACCCAGGATCTGGGCCATCGCACCCCGGTTGCAGCTCACTCGCGGTTTGAGTGCCGCCTCGATCGCGTGCAAATGCGTGCGGTCATGAAGCTCAGGGTGATTCCTCAGTGTCGCGAGAAACCCACACCCATTATCGACGATGGCCATGCGTACAAGGTTCAATTTTGGATAAAACTGACAGGTCAGCCAAACGGCGGCGTCACCACGTCCCTCTCTGCGGGCGTGAGTAAGCGAGTTTTCCAATAGCTCCTTGAGCGAATACTCCAGAGGGCCCCGGTAGGAGTCAAACTCATTCCGTCCCGTGTGCTCGTCGACTGGGGCATCCGGGTCCGATTGAGTCAACCTTCCCGTAATAGCTCTAGCGAGGCGAGAGGCTGCAGCCTCTGCTTGATGGTGTTCGCTGATTTTGGTGATTTCCACCAACGAGGTGCTTCGGTCGTTTCGACGTCCTACCCCCGATAGATCTACACCCTCTACATCAATGTCCTTGAAAAAATCCATCCTGGCCAGGTAGGAGGTCAGGTCTCTGCTCAAAAACTGCATCGAAACTCGCTTCTGGACCAACTGGTTTTCAAACAACGCTCGCAGCGTGGCCATCCCTAACGGATCGATATACGAGAGGTTGCTAGCGTCTAAAACGATGTCACCAGGGCAGTTAATGATTTCTGCGCACACAGAAAACAGGTCATGGGGCGATCTTGAGCCAAGCCCCCAAGGAAGAACGATCGCGTTTTCAATATCGATGGCCTGCATGCAATTCCCTGGCAACGGAGCTAACCCTTTCGGATAGATATAGGGCTCGATAGTAGCCCATTGCCTGCCGGGTAAGCACTCACCTATTTTTTGACGAGTAGTGCCGGCATAGAATTGGCGCGCGGCAGTAGCGGCCTGTGGATGGTGGATCGCGCTCGCCTTGGGCTCAACACGCACGAAGAAAACACGGCCAACGCCCTGCCACGGGTCAGCCATTCAAGCAAAGATGGCCAGATCAAAGCCTTGTGCGAGAGCACTGGAGCAGGTTTGTGAGTCCGCCGAGCAGTTTCATCTCCGACGTCTGCTGTGGGCAAAGGCAAAGCTGGAAGGGGAACAGCGAAGAGTGACCCGATCAGCGCTGTACCGCACCGCATGTATCAGGTCTGGGGCTTGAGCTGTTAGATCGCATAAGGCTACCTTGGCCGGCAACTGGAGAACGAACTGCTCCTCGTCTTCCAATGCGTTGGCGTGGAAGTAACTGAGGAAGTACTCGCTTTGACGGAACTGGTCAGAAGCGATCTCCTCCAGGCGTTACAGCCCACTGGGCAGGCCTTCCTGACAGGCCTGGTAGAAGGGGTCGAGCAAGTATAGGCCGTCCAGGCAGGAAAGCATGGACGGCGTTCCCCACCGGGAGCCGGCGTCGTACTCCTCCAGCGGCTTGGGCACTCCCTCGCCGGGGTACAAGGCAGCCAGCGCATTGTCGAAGGGCAACCACTGGTGCAGCAGCAGGATCAGCAACCTCCAGAAATGATCTATGCCATGACGCTACACCACAACAATAATCGACACGCTTACAGGAGCATTGATTGGCGTCACAGCTGTTCAAGGAGATGTTGTCTAGGCTGGACAATACGGCAGCGGCCGATATTTCCCACCCAGCTTGGGAGTTGATCATGATGGAGCCCATCGCCGTGGTACAGATCTGGCAATACCTTTTTGGCGGACTAAAGGCGGTATTGCACTGATCATGCTGGCCATATTTGGCCTGTTTTATGTGGCTCGTGCACTATGGCCACCTGTCACAGGCACTACAGTTATTTAATTTTGTTGCTCTGTCCGCTGACGCAACTCTTCGGGCACAACCATGGCGGGTATTCTCACCAGAAGGGTGAAAACTCGTCCAAACCGGACAACAAAGGGAACTACTTCATGCACACCGAATCGTGCCAGCATGACCATGACCATGACCACTCGCACCCGTATGAGCAACCGGATGGTAGTCAGCGCGATTTGGTATGCGGTATGACGGTGCCACCGGATAGTCGCTACTTCGAGCTATACGAGGGAAGGACATACCGCTTCTGCAGTGAAAAGTGCCTGACGAAATTCCGCGCAGCGCCTGTGCATTATCTTAGCCCTCCCCAGGACCAAGAACACGCGGGCCATCTCCACTCGGCTGCCCCGCAGCCAAGCAACGCGGCGGACGCCGAATACACTTGCCCGATGCATCCCCAAATCCGCCAGCGTGGGCCGGGCAGTTGCCCAATCTGTGGCATGGCCCTAGAGCCGGTAATACCGGAGCTTGAGGAAGACGAGAACCCGGAACTCAAGGACTTCTCCCGCCGCTTCTGGTGGACCTTGCCCCTGACGGTCATCGTGACCGTGTTGGCCATGACTGCCCACCAACTCCAATTGCTGCATGGTGCCACACAGAATTGGGTGGAGTTGATTCTGGCCACTCCCGTGACACTATGGGCTGGCTGGCCGTTTTTCGTGCGTGGGGTCGCATCGATTCGTAATCGCAGCCCGAATATGTGGACCCTGATAGGTTTGGGAACGGCTGCGGCGTACCTATACAGCGTTGCGGCCACAGTGTTCCCGCAGGTTTTCCCGACGACTTTCATGCAGGATGGCCGCATCGGTGTCTACTTCGAAGCGGCTGCAGTCATCATCTCATTAACGTTGCTCGGCCAAATGCTCGAGCTCAAGGCGCGCTCACAAACCTCCGCCGCCATCAAGTCGCTCCTGGGTCTTGCCCCCAAGACGGCCCGTCGCATCGGGGCCGATGGTCAGGAGGAAGATATTCCGCTCACCCACGTGCATACGGGCGACCACCTGCGCGTTCGCCCTGGCGAGAAGGTGCCGGTCGACGGGGTGGTCCTGGAAGGCGAAAGTGCTATCGATGAATCCATGCTGACAGGCGAGCCCGTGCCAGTGATGAAGAAAGCTGGGGATGCACTCATCGGTGCCACGCTGAATACCCACGGCAGCCTTGTGATGGCGGCGCAGAAGGTCGGCGCCGAGACAGTGCTCTCGCAAATCGTGCAGATGGTCGCGCGGGCTCAGCGCTCGAAAGCCCCGATGCAGCGGATGGCGGACACCGTGGCCGGCTATTTCGTCATGGGGGTGATTCTGGTCGCGCTGGTCACGCTCTTCGGCTGGGGGCTTTTCGGACCGGAGCCTGGCTGGGTCTTCGGCCTGATCAATGCGGTCGCGGTCCTGATCATTGCCTGCCCCTGCGCGCTCGGCCTAGCCACTCCCATGTCGATCATGGTCGCTACCGGGAAGGCTGCCAGCAGTGGCGTGCTCTTCCGAGACGCCAGTGCTATCGAGAACCTCTGCAAGATCGACACGCTGATCGTCGACAAGACCGGGACCCTCACCGAGGGCCGGCCAGTGTTTCATAGCGTGGTCGGTACCGGGCAGTTCATGCCACCCGAAGTCTTGCGCCTTGCCGCCAGCCTGGACCAAGGCAGCGAGCATCCGCTGGCACATGCGATTGTCGATCATGCGCGAGCGCATGGACACAGCTTGTCCAAGCCAGAGGCGTTTGAGTCGGGCTCTGGGATCGGTGTACGTGGCCAGGTGAACGGCAAACGGCTGCAGCTTGGCAACACGACCTTGATGGAAGAGGCTGGCCTCGACACCAGTCCGTTGCGAGACCGCGCCGAGCAGCTGCGTCTGGAAGGCATGAGTATCATGTACTTGGCCGTCGATGGCGTGCTCGCTGGCCTGCTAGCGGTGTCCGATCCGGTCAAACCCACCTCCAAGGAGGCGGTAACCCGGCTACAGGCAGAAGATGTGAAGGTCATCATGGCCACCGGCGACGGCCTGACTACGGCACGTGCGGTCGCGAAACAACTCGGCATCGAGGAAGTCCACGGAGAAGTGAAACCCGAGGACAAGGAGCAACTGGTGGCGCTCCTGCAGGGCGATAAGCGCCGGGTTGCCATGGCAGGAGATGGGATCAACGATGCCCCTGCGCTGGCCCGGGCTGATGTCGGGATCGCCATGGGAACTGGCACCGATGTTGCCATGAACAGCTCCCAGTTGACGCTGGTCAAGGGCGACCTGATGGGCATCCTGCGGGCCAGAACACTATCCGTGGCCACGGTGAAGAACATGCGTCAAAACTTGGGCTTCGCATTCTTCTACAACGCTATGGGCATACCGCTGGCGGCAGGTTTGTTCTACCCGCTTACCGGCCATCTATTGTCACCGATGATTGCGGCATTGGCCATGAGCGTAAGTTCGGCTTCCGTGGTATTCAACGCACTGCGGCTGAAGCGCGTAGTCACAGACTGAAATGGGCACACCGCAACCTATGAGAGGAAGTTCCGCCATCAGCGTTTCAACGCCTGATCCATATGACTGACTGTCTAGGGCTTTGGCCTTAGCGGGTATGTCCGCGAGTTCGGCGCCAATCTGGTCCTGATGGAGGACATCGGGCAACTGCGACGTCCGCCATCTTCTGCCAAGATCGTAAGGGACAATTGTGATGCAGCAGGGGCCGCCGCCAGAGGAGTTGGACAAGATTTCAGGGCGAAGATAAATCCTTTGACCGGGCCTTGACCTTGTCATCGTGTCAAGGTTGAAGCTGTAAATGCGGCGAGAAAAGCCGTACCAGCATGAGAGGCCCGCTATGTTCGTTTTGGAAGTTTCCGGTATGGGATGTGGCAGTTGTGTCAACAAGATCACCAAGGCCATCCAGGCTGCCGATGGCGACGCGAAGGTGATCGTTGATCGTGCTGCCGGTACAGTGAGTGTCCAAAGCAACATCGAGGCGGAACGCGTCGGTGCACTGGTCCAGGCGCTTGGTTACCCAACCAAAGTCAGTCGCTAAGTCTCGTTACCGCTCAGATGGCAAGCCGCCGTGCCATGTTTCATGGCGCGGTTTCTTCATATACAGCCTGATGTCGACTGACTCCGGGTCGGGATAGCCAGCAATACTCCCCAAGAAATGGACGGCCTTCGATCACCCAGTGCCGAGTCAAGCTGTGGACGTTGACGCTGATCAAGAAAATGCTTCGCGATTGGTGTTTATCTTGAGTAAATGTATAGGCCAGCCTGGCTCACATACCCCGGCCCCTCGTTGGAGCTCATTCACAATGATGACTGCCAAGCGGTTTAGTTCTATGGCCTTGGGGATATCCCTGCTCATCCCTCTGGGGCTGGTCATGGCAAACCCTACGGGTAACGTCTACACGGCCAATGAACGGTCCGCTTCCATTAGCCAGGTAAATCTTGCGACAGGTGATGTGAGCACGGTCGCCTTGCCGATCGCACCCCACAACCTACAGGTTTCGCCCGACGGCAGCTTGCTTCTGGTTGTTGGAGTGGCTGGACATGCGGGGCATTCGAGCGGTGAAAAGCCCGGTGGGCAGTTGCTGGTGTTCAGTACCAGCGCGCTGGACAGGCCACCGTTCAGCTTCCCGGCAGGCGATCACCCGGCTCATGTGGTCACCGACGTCACCGGGCTGCGAGCTTTTGTGACCGATTCCGCTGCCAACCAGGTGCGAGTATTTGACCTTGAGCAGCGAATCGAGTTGCCCGGTATTCCAACTGGGCGTTATCCCCATGGGCTGCGCTTGAGCCCTGATGGCCGGACACTCTATATCGCGAACATGAAGAGCGACAGCGTATCGCTTATCGATGTCGTCACACTCAAAGAAACCGCGCAGATTCCCGTGGGCAAAGGCCCTGTCCAGGTCGGCTTTGCCCCTGACGGTCGCCTGGCATTCGTCTCGCTCAGTGCGACAAATCAGCTTGGCATCATCGACACGGCCAGACGCAAGGTGATCAGCAAGGTTGATGTCGGCCGCACGCCAATCCAGATGATGGCCACCGTTGACGGTCGCCAGGTCTATGTCGCGAATCAGGGCAGTGGCCAGAATCCGGACGACCGAGTCTCCATCGTAGATCTCCAGACGCGTAGCAGCCTGGGCACCGTGACCACCGGCAAGGGTGCCCATGGTGTGGCCATCAGCAGCGACGGCGCTTATGTGTTTGTCAGCAATATTGAAGCGGGCACCGTATCTGTCATCGATACGAGCAGCCGAAAGGTCGTTGCTACCCATAAGGTTGGCGCCGGGCCAAACGGGATCAGCTTCGAGCCGCCGAGTGCCCAATAATAGCCCGTCGGTGTACAACCCGAGCACGACGCGAAAAATGAGCATTCACGCCGGCGCAGTAATTTGCTTGTCGTGCCAGGTGAGGCCTAGCGCCCAGACCAAGGCATCCGGCTTTAAAACAGTGCTAAGGAGATGATGATGAACAACGTTCGAAATTTACTGATCGGACTTTGTTTGGCCGCAGCGTCCGTGGGCGCCATGGCGCAAAACACCGATGAACACTCGACACATCACCCGGCCGATGCGCCAAGCGCGGCGGCTACCGAGAAGACGCCTTCTCAGCCAATGGACAAAGGGCAAATGGCGGCGATGGACCAGCAAATGAAGGCCATGCAAGCCATGCACGAAAAGATGGCTGCAGCCAAAACGCCGGAAGCCCGTCAGGCGTTGATGGCCGAGCATATGGCGCTGATGAAAAATGGCATGGCCATGATGAAGTCCATGGAGGGTGGCATGCCTGAAATGGGGGGCATGCATGGCGGCATGGGCGGGGATATGGCCGCCCGCCACCAGATGATGGAAAAGCGCATGGACATGATGGAGTCGATGATGCAGATGATGATGGACCGCATGCCATCTGCTGCATCGAAGTAACCCATCTCCTTTCCCAGGAGTCGCTATGAACCCTCACTTCGATGAAAACGGCTCACCACACAGTTTCTGGCGTTCACGCTATGCAATCGGCCTGGTGGTAATCGGTGGGATCGCCGTCTACTTCCTGCTCACCGAGCACCTTGCCCATGTCGTTGGAGCCCTGCCTTATCTGTTGTTGCTCGCCTGTCCGCTGATGCATGTCTTCATGCATCGAGGACATGGGGGACACCATCACCAGGGCCAGAGCAAACCGGCCCCCTCCGATAAGGCTGATATCCATAAGCCGGGAGATCCATCATGAATCATGGTGAAAGCGCGTATGGCCTCTGGTCGCTGGTTTTCATCAACTCCGCGATCTTCATCATGTTTGCCTTCAGTTTCTTCAAGCCGGCAACGGCGAGAGACTGGAGGAGCTTCGGTGCATTCTCGGCCTTCATCGTTGCCCTGTTTGTGGAAATGTATGGCTTCCCCCTGACGATCTATCTGTTGTCAGGCTGGTTGCAGGCCAGGTTCCCCAACCTCGATCTGCTTTCCCACGAATCCGGCCATCTGTGGTCGACGTTGCTCGGTGACCAGGGCAACCCACACTTCAGTGTTTTGCACATTGCCAGTTACCTATTCCTGGGTTTCGGCTTCTATTTGCTTTCTGCCGCCTGGAACGTGCTATATCACGCGCAACGCCGCCGTTCACTTGCAACGGTCGGGCCCTATGGCTGGATCAGACATCCGCAGTACGTGGCATTTGTGCTGATTCTTCTGGGCTTTCTCCTTCAGTGGCCGACGCTGCTGACGCTGGCAATGTTCCCGGTGTTGCTGGTGATGTACGGGCGTTTGGCGGTTTCCGAAGAGCGGGAAATGCACAAGCAGTTTGGCGCTGCCTACGAAGCTTATACCCGCGTTACGCCTAGGTTCGTTCCGCACCTGCGCGAAAGGTTGGGTGGGGGTCATAGAGGCTGAAGCGTAGGACGAAGGAGCTACATGCCAGGAGGGTTTCAGCGGCAGTGTTTCTAGCGGGAATAGGGTATCCAAAGTCTGTTTGCTCGGATAACACTCTGAGTTGTCGCGGGTTTTCTTGTCGACAAGCTCGGTGGAATCCTTGTTGGCGTTCGGATAACTCAGGCAGTTGGATGACTTTGCGATGCCCTGTCCGCTTTCGACCCATATAGATCGTGATGCACGAAGATCTCTGCTCAAACGTCAGCTACTACTCTGATCTGAATGCATCCCGGCTACAGAGCGCAAAGACCAACTAGCGTCCCGAGGCACAGAGCTGAAGGCGGCGCGGTCAGGAATTGCGGCAGCACTTTTTCCAAAGTTTGGCTAAATGACCCTGCCTATCAGCTCTAATAGGCAGGGTTAGAAGTCAATCCGTCACTGCTTGCGAATGCCTACGATCGTCGCTGTGCCCCCATTCATTCGGAAATCGAAGCTGACCTTGTCGCCTACCTTGAGTCCCTTGAGTTGCTGCTCGGTAGCGCTGAAGCCCATGGTCATTGCCGGCCATTTCAGGGCTGATACTGGTCCATGCGCCAAGGTAACTTTACCTGGTTCCAAAGCTTTGATGGTTCCCTCAGCCGATGCAGTCGGAGCCGCCTGGCTGCCTTGGGTCTCGTTGCCTTCCATGGGCATATTCTTCATATCCGTGCCATACATGTCTTGGGCCTGCACCGCCGCCGCAACGGCGAACACCAGGCCAGCGCTGATCAGTAGCTTCTTCATCGGGTTACTCCTGTTTGGGGGTTATCGTGTACAGCGAGTCCGCGGCGCCTGACGAGCCAGTAAGCCGCAGGGATTACAAATAGTGAGAGCAAAGGCGCGGTGAGCATGCCGCCGACCATGGGTACAGCGATCCGGCTCATGACTTCGCTGCCGGTACCGCTACTCCAGAGGATTGGCATCAAGCCTGCGACGATCACTGCTACGGTCATGGCTTTGGGGCGGATGCGCTGCACGGCCCCTTCGCGGATAGCATCCAGAAGCGCAGGTTGCCCCTGCGTACCGTTGCCGTTTCGTTCAGTCCAGGCATTGTTGAGGTAGATCAGCATGATGACTCCAAACTCTGCTGCGACCCCAGCCAAGGCGATAAAACCGACACCCGTGGCCACCGACAGGTTGTAGCCCATCATGTACAGCAGCCATACGCCGCCGGTTAGCGCAAATGGCAAGGTAGCCATGATCAGCAGCGCTTCACCGAGGCGGCCAAACGTGAGGTAGAGAAGGACGAAAATAATGGCCAGCGTCGCCGGTACTACCCATGCTAAGCGCGCATTGGCGCGCTCCAGGTATTCGAACTGCCCGGAATAGCTCAAGCTTATGCCAGGATCGAGCTTCACCTGCTGATCGACTAGCCGGCGCAGGTCGGCAACGACGGAGGACAGGTCCCGTCTCCGCACGTCGATATACACCCAGCCCGAGGGGCGCGCGTTTTCACTCTTGAGCATGGGTGGACCGTCCGCAATACGCACCCGTGCCACGGTTCCCAGTGTGATTCGCCCCCCTTGGCTGGTGTAAATCGGTAGCTGCCGCAGGGCATCAACAGAGTCACGCCACTCCCGTGGGTACCGAACACTGATGGGATATCGCGCCAGGCCTTCTACGGTTTCGCCGATGTTTTCGCCCCCAACGGCGCCGGCAACAATCGCTTGGACATCAGCAATGTTCAGGCCGTAACGCGCTGCGAATTGGCGGTCGATATCCAGATCGATGTAGCGTCCACCGGTTAATCGCTCGGCGAGGGCGGAAGTCACCCCTGGAACCGTTTTGGCCACCTTCTCGATAGCCAGAGTCACCCGGTCGATCTCATTCAAATTGCTGCCGGCAACCTTTACGCCGATCGGGCTTTTGATACCGGTTGCGAGCATGTCGATACGGTTTCGAATCGGTGGGATCCAGATATTGGTTAGCCCAGGTACCTGCACGGTACGGTCCAGCTCTTCGATCAGCTTCTCAGTGGTCATCCCTGCTCGCCACTGATCCTTCGGTTTAAGTCGGACAGTCGTCTCGAACATCTCCAGCGGGGCCGGGTCGGTCGCTGATTCAGCCCGGCCCGCTTTACCGAAGACACTGGCGACCTCCGGTACCGTTCGGATCAGCCGGTCCGTACGTTGCAAAAGCTCAGAGGCTTTCTGCGCCGAAAGACCTGGCAGGGCAGTCGGCATGTACAGCAAATCGCCTTCATCCAGTGGCGGCAAGAATTCGCCGCCGAGCTGGCTCAGGGGCCAGACACTGCTGAGCAAAATCAACAGTGCACCCGCCAACGTGAGCTTTGGCCGGCGTAGAACGATCTCCAATGCTGGGCGATAGAGCCGTATCAGGGTTCGATTGAGTGGGTTGCGCTCTTCTGCCGGTAAACGACCCCGAATCCAGTACCCCATCAGCACGGGTACCAGGGTAACCGAAAGGCCCGCTGCTGCTGCCATTGCATAAGTCTTGGTGAATGCGAGGGGCGCAAACAGCCTTCCCTCCTGAGCCTGCAAGGTGAATACCGGTATGAAGGACAGCGTAATGATCATGAGGCTGAAGAACAGCGCAGGCCCGACCTCGACTGCTGCCTCAGTCATCACTTTCCAATGATCTTCGCCACGCAACGACTTTCCAGGGTGCCACGTATGCCAAGCCTCAACCCGTTTGTGCGCGTTCTCAATCATCACCACAGCGGCGTCCACCATCGCACCGATTGCAATGGCTATGCCCCCAAGCGACATGATGTTGGCGTTGATGCCCTGGTGGCGCATGACGATCAGGGCAATGAGGACACCAACCGGAAGCGAGACGATGGCGACCAACGATGAGCGCAGATGCCAAAGAAATGCAGCGCACACCAGTGCGACCACGATGAACTCTTCAATCAGCTTCTGGCTCAGATTTTCCACAGCACGATCGATCAACTGGCTACGGTCGTAGGTAGTGACCAGCTCGACCCCGGCAGGCAGGCTTTTTTCCAGCGATTCAAGCTTGGATTTGACGTGAGCGATGGCATCTTTCGCATTCTTGCCACTGCGCAGAATTACTACGCCGCCCACCGCTTCGCCCTGTCCATCAAGCTCGCCGATGCCGCGACGTGCCTCAGGGCCCAGCTGTACAGTGGCTACATCGCCCAGTGTTACGGGTATACCCTTCGCAGCCAGGCGCAGGGGAATGGCTCGGAAATCATCGAGTGACTTCAGATAGCCGGAAGCCCTTACCATGAACTCAGCTTCGCCTTGTTCGAGCACGCCGCCACCGGTTTCCTGATTGGCCTTGGCGATGGCGTCCGAAACCTCAACTTGAGTGATTCCCAAGCTGGCCATGCGCAGCGGATCGAGCACTACCTGGTACTGCTTGACCATCCCGCCTATCGTCGCCACTTCGGCAACGTCCGGAAGAGTTTTCAACTCGAAGCGCAGGAACCAGTCCTGAAGGCTGCGCAGCTGTGCCAGGTCATGGGTACCACTGCGGTCCACCAGCGCATACTGGTAGATCCAGCCTACACCAGTGGCATCGGGTCCGAGCACTGGCTTAGCGGACGCCGGTAATCGAGACTGAACCTGGCTTAGGTATTCGAGCACCCTGGACCGCGCCCAATAGAGATCTGTGCCGTCCTCAAACAACACATATACGAAGCTGTCTCCAAATGCTGAAAAGCCCCGCACTGTCTTGGCTCCGGGTACGGAAAGCATTGTGGTGGTCAGGGGATATGTCACCTGATTTTCCACGATCTGCGGTGCCTGCCCTGGGTAGGAGGTGCGGATAATCACCTGCACATCTGACAGGTCAGGCAACGCGTCGATCGGCAAACTGCGCAGAGAGAAAACGCCCCAAGCTACGGCAAACAGTGTTGCCAGCAGGACCAGGACGCGGTTGCCAACCGACCAACGAATCAGGTTCGCGATCATGGCTGGTTCTCCTGCTGGGTTATTTGCTCGATGACCATGCCTTCATCGCGCTCGCGCACTCCAAACCGGATGCGTTCGCCAACCTTGAGTCCGGCAATCAAGCGGGGATCTGCCACAGGGAAAGTCATCGTCATACCAGGCATGCCCAGCGTCACGAACGGTCCATGAGCGATGGTCAGCTGATTACCTTCTATTTGAACGATGCGCCCATTGGCCTGATGTAGAGCCGGCTGTACAGGTTGCGCAAGTGGAGCATCGCCAGCAGTAACGGCCTCGATACCTTTCAAGCTCGCTTCGGAGTCCAGCAGAAACTGCCCGGACGCCACAACGCGCTGGCCCGCCTGAAGGCCTCGCAGCACGACCACCTGGCCAGCACTTTCCTGGCCGAGCACTACTTCCACCGGCCGGAATCGACCTCCGTCTTCTGACACCATTACGAGATCGCGTTTCCCCGTCCGAATGATCGCCTCGGCTGGCACCAGTAGGCTGTCATCCTGTTGCCCGGACGGATGGAGGGAAACCTGCGCGGTCATGCCTGGGCGCAACCGGCCGCCGGGGTTGGGCAGTTCTATACGAAGCCGCAAGGTGCGGCTTTGCAGATCCGCATCAGCCAGCAATGCGGTCAGCTTGCCGGGAACAGGTTCGCCTGGGAACGCTGCCAGATTCGCCTGCACTGCCTGTCCTTCCTGTAGGCCTTGGGCTTGCGCTTCAGGTACTGCGGCCTCAAGCCAGACGTTCGCGATACCATTGATCTTCGCCAACGTTGCACCCGGTGTCATTGTCATGCCTGGCCGCAATTCCAGAGCCTGAAGGACGCCTGCTGTTGGGGCCAAGAGCGTTACCGAATTCTGGACCCTTCCCGTACGGTCAATCCGGTTGATAAGATCGGCAGGCATACCCGCCAGCAGTAGTCGTTGCCGAGCTGCAGCGCGCAATTCATTGTCCCCAGATCGCTGAAGCGCCAGGTACTCTTCCTGCAAGCCCGCCCATTCAGGCGTCAACACATCTGCCAATGGGGCGCCCTTGGCAACCACGTCGCCTGTAGCGCGGCCATAGGTGCGTTCGACGTAGCCACCGGTACGAGCCTGCAGAACGCTAAAATCCCGCTCATCGAAGGTAAGCACGCCGCTCACCTGGAGGGTTCGAGCAAGCTGCCCTTTCGCTACGGTAGCCAGACGGACCCCCAGGTTTTGTTGGAGCCCCTGTGAAACTTGAACTGCGGGGCTCACCTCAGCAGCGGTGCTTTCCTGGTACTTCGGCACCAGTGGCATGTCCATGAAGGGCGACTTGCCCGGTGCTGGAAAGTGCTGCTGGGGGTACATCGGGTCATACCAATACAGCACCTTCTGTAGCGTTTCAGGGGAGGCAGTGGACACCTGCCCACGCTTTGCTAGCTGATAGCCAACGCCACCGCCGATAGCCAACGCGGCCAATACCACAAGGCTGATAGTTGAATTTCTCATGCGCGCACCTCTCCATACGCGAAGTGCAGCCGTGCAGCTGTCGCGGCCAACTGTCCTTGCAGATCGATGTCTTGCAGTCGTGTTTCAACCCGCTGACGTCGAGCGGTGAGAACCTCACTTAAGGGTGATTTACCGGCTCGATAGTCAGCAAGGGCGAGGCGGACTCGATCCTCCGCTAGCGGTAACAATGTTTCACGGCTGCGCTGCACTGCTCGCTGCAATCGCTGGTAATCCGCAAGATCTGTCTCCAGCTGCGCTTTATGCTCACGCAATGCCGCTTCCTGTTCGTCCTCCAGTTGCCGGACTTGTGCGCGACGTGCCGCGATCATCGGGTCCTGCCGTGAGCCAGCGAACAAGGGCAGTTGGAAACTTACCTGCAGGCTCACCATATTGCTGAATTCAGGCCCGCGCCGCTGGTAATCCACCTGCCACCCCCAGTCCGACTTCTTTTCTGCCAAGGCTTGGTGCACTTGAGCTTGTGCTTCCCGCGTAAGGGCGTTGTAGGTCGCCAATTCTGGATGTGCATGTATAGCGTGTAGATAGTCCGGCGCGCTCACTGGCCAGCGCGGAAATGCTTGAGCTTGCGGATCAGCATCCTCTCCAATCCATCGCTTGAGTGCAGCCCGTGCCTGAGCGGCCTGTGTGAGCAGAACATCTTTTTGCTCATCGAGTTGCGCAGCTTCCTGGTCAGGAGCAAGTGCGTCGGCCGTCGCGCCGGTACCGCCGGCCAGGCGTGCGCGGATTGCTGCGGCCAACAGACGGTTTTCTTTGTAGAAGTCCTCAAACTGCTGCAGTTTCCGTTGAACGGTGTACGCCGCGACCCAAGCTTGGGCTGTGGCAGCACGCACTTTTAAGCGCTCGAACACCGCCTCTGCATCGGCTCGCTCAACGCTCGCTCGTGCCGTCTCAACTCGTGCCTCCCGCTTGTCCCGGTTTGGTACTTCCTGGGAGAGGCCGACAACCTGCATCGTCATGAAATCGCGGTTCATGCTCCAACGATCACTGCCGTCAACAGGAAGGTTCTGCACTCCTAGGTTGAGACGTGGATCAGGCAGCTCGCCTGCTGGGATCACAGCGTGTCGAGCGGCCGTCATTTGCTCTTGCCTGGCCTGGAGGATGGGGGCATTGCGTTCGGCAAGTTGAAGCGCTTCCTCCAGAGACAACGGTGTAGCCTGAGCCGGTAACGTCGACAACAGGCTGATCAGAGCGGCCAGACATGCCATCCCTAATCGGTAACGTGGGGGAGTCATGGAAATGATTCCTCAAAAAATCAGCGCGCAAGCGCATGCCATCATCCGGCTGCAAAACAGGACGATGGGGTGAATTTAAGAGGTAATCAGGCGCGGGGTGGCCGCCAAGGGTCAGGAGGCGCCCTGTTTACGAGGCTCACCGCATAGGTATCTACTGGCCTAGGCGCAGAATAGGTGAGCGTGGGGTTAATTATTTCGACCTGAACTGTGCTCGCGGTTCTACACTCCTGGCCCACTTTGCAGGCTTTGGAGTGGTCGGCAGCTGATCCTGGATCAGTATCCTGGCAACAATCGTGATCCATCCCCGCCATCATCTCCATCCCCATGGTTTGCATGGGGCATGGTTCAATGGCTGAGTCGACTCCCGCCATGCCGTTGAGAGGAAGCGATGCGATTAGAAGCAGGATGGTGAACAGTCGTAGGAGCCGGTTCATGATGGCCGAGTATAGGTTACACGCATGAAATGAGCATTAAGCCGTTTGAGGCTTGGAAGTGGATTGTTTGGCGTGCGGCAGAGCGATGTGAAAACTCGTCACGCCGTCAGCGGAGGTACACCAAATTCGCCCACCATGAGCCTCGATGATCGAACGCGTTATGGCCAGACCCAAGCCGGCGTTGCTTGGGCTTCCTTCCCGCCTTGCAGGGTCAGCGCGATAGAACCGGTCGAAGATTTTGTTGATATGTTCCGGATCAATCGTGGCCCCATTGTTCTGGACGGACAGGTTCACTTGATCAGCCGCCTCGACAATCCGGACGGCGATATCGTGGCCTTCGGGGGTATAGCGCAAAGCGTTGGATAGAATGTTGGAAACCGCCCGGTCAATCATTAGCCGGTCACCACGGATCGTACCTTCGCCTTGAAGGGCAAGCCGAATGCTTCGGTCTTCGGCTGCAAGCTGGTAGTACTCAATCAGTCTGGACACTAGCCCGACCAGATCGATATCAACCTGCTCGGGGATGATCAAGCCGTTATCAGCTTTTGCCAGGAACAGCATGTCATCGATCATGCGCGACATGCGCTTGAGGTCTTCAAGATTGGAGTAGAGGTTGTCTTCGTAGGCATCGAGGTCGCGTTTTTTGGTCAGAACGACTTCGGTATGCGTCAGAAGATTACTTACCGGAGTCCGCAGCTCATGTGCGATGTCGGCTGAGAAGTTTGATAGCCGGACGAACGCGTCTTCCAGGCGTGCAAGCATTCCGTTGAAGGAGAGGATCAGCTCCTGCAATTCAAGCGGCACGGGCTCCAATGGAATTCGCTCGCGAAGGGACCGGGCAGACATGGATGTCGCCACCTTGGTGATCTGCCCAACCGGCCGAAGACCGCTCTTGGCCACGATCCACCCCAATCCTGCACTAACCAGAGCGCTGATGACCAAGCCAATGCCGAACCACCATTGCAGCGTCTTGAAAAAGTGGGCATGGCTGGTGACATCCAGCATCAACATGACTGTTACCGGCGCCTGCGCCTGCGCTATAGCCAGTTGAGAGGTAATCCCCCGGAAGTTCCGCGAGTCGATTTGCCAGTCCCAAACGGCGCCAGAAGAGGCCTGCTTAAAGCGCTCAGGGATGCGGGATGCCTTGGAGTCCGAGAACAGGACAGTACCGTCAGCATCAAGAATCTCCGCAGAAAGGTCCTGATGAGCCCCCAACAAAGCACGCAGTTGAGGCTCCTGATCCTCAAGTTCATCACGTGCTGCTGAAAGTGAAAGGATGTGCCGGGTGGATTCGAGTTTCTCGGCCAGGGCTTGCTCATCCAGCATCTGGAAATGGTGCTGACTGAGCATGTAGAAGCTCACGCCGGCAACGACCAATACGGCGATGACCGCGAACATGAACATGAGGGTAAGGCGTTTAACGAGCGACGATTGGGCGCGCATTACTCGGGAACATCCATCAGATAGCCCATGCCACGAACTGTATGTATGAGCTTGGGGGCGAAATCGTCATCAATCTTGGCCCGCAACCTACGAACAGCAACCTCGATCACGTTAGTGTCGCTGTCGAAGTTCATATCCCACACCTGCGATGCGATCAGGGACTTCGGCAGTACCTCGCCGCGTCGGCGCATGAGTAGTTCCAGTAAGGAGAACTCCTTGGCTGTGAGGTCGATCCGCTTGCCATTTCGGGTGGCCCGGCGCTTAAGCAGGTCTACCTCCAGGTCAGCCATCTTCATAGTGGTCTGAGCATAGCCACTGCTGCCTCTTCGCAGCAAAGTGCGCACACGCGCTAGCAGTTCCGAGAATGCAAAGGGTTTGACCAGGTAATCGTCAGCCCCGAGTTCTAACCCTTTCACGCGATCGTCCACGCCATCACGGGCCGTCAAAAACAAGACTGGGACCTCTTTCCCTGCCGCACGTACCATCCGCAGCACCTCCCAGCCGTCTAGCCCCGGCATCATTACATCAAGAATCAGCAGGTCATACGCCTCGCTCAAAGCGTATTGCAGCGCGTCGGTCCCTGTGACCACACGATCGACGGTAAAGCCTGCCTCCGTCAGCCCTTGCTGCAGGTAGGCCCCGATTTTTGGCTCATCTTCGGCTACGAGTAATTTCATCTGCTGCGCCCCCTTGGATGCCCTTCAGTGTGCAGCAAAAAAGGCACCCAACCAGAAGCTGACGGAAAAGTAATGTCGGGCTCAGCTTGCTGACAGTGCCGGGTAGCTAGCTTGAGCACTGTGAACGGCGCCAATCAGGCGAAACTGACCCTTAGAGGAAACGCAAATGAACATGATCAAAGCGATTGTGATGGTAGTCACCTTCGGCATGGCGAGCCTCGCCCTGGCTGAAGGCGGCGCGGATCGCACCTTCGCCAGGATGGAAGCTGCACGTGCATCTTCCATGCAGGCTTACCAGGTTGCTCAGGAGAAAAAAGCAGAGGCTCCTGTTACCGCCCAAAGCCAAAAGCACCCCGGCCACGAGAGCTGCTGAGCTTAGCTTACAGAAATGTAATCACCCCGGAATCTGAACTATGTCAGCTTTCGGGGTATTGCCTCCCGCAATCCTTGTGCTTTGGCGAAAGTCTACGAGGCTTGGGGGAGCTCAATTGAAACCAGATGGCTGCGGATCCCGCAGTCTGGATATCAGCGATCTACCTGATTGGACGCAACGGCATGCAAAGCAAAACCACGAGACGTTCATTCGTCAAAGGCCTGGCTGCTACCGGACTACTGGGTGGGCTGGGCATGTGGCGCGCGCCGGTCTGGGCCGTAACCAGCCCTGGCCAGCCTAACGTACTGACCGGCACCGATTTTGACCTGTACATCGGGGAGCTCCCGGTGAACATTACCGGGGCAGCTCGAACGGCGATGGCCATCAACGGTTCGCTGCCAGGACCAATACTCCGTTGGCGCGAAGGCGACACGGTCACGCTACGGGTTCGCAACCGCTTGAAGCAGGACACGTCCATCCACTGGCACGGCATCATCCTGCCGGCGAATATGGACGGCGTGCCGGGTCTAAGCTTCCATGGCATCGCTCCCGACGGCATGTACGAGTACAAGTTCAAGGTCCACCAGAACGGCACCTACTGGTACCACAGCCATTCGGGCTTCCAGGAGCAGGTCGGTGTTTACGGTGCGCTGGTGATTGATGCCAAGGATCCAGAGCCTTTCACCTACGATCGTGACTATGTCGTCATGCTGAGTGATTGGACCGACGAAGACCCGGCGCGGGTTATGTCCAAGCTCAAAAAACAGTCGGACTATTACAACTTCCACAAGCGCACCGTTGGCGACTTCGTCGACGACGTGAGCGAGAAAGGTTGGTCTGCTGCTGTGGCCGATCGAAAGATGTGGGCCGAGATGAAGATGAGCCCAACCGATCTCGCTGACGTGAGCGGGCACACCTACACCTACCTCATGAACGGCCAGGCGCCAAATGGGAACTGGACGGGAATCTTCAAGCCAGGGGAGAAAATCCGGCTTCGCTTTATCAATGGCTCGGCGATGACCTATTTCGACGTGCGGATCCCCGGCTTGAAAATGACGGTTGTCGCAGCCGACGGTCAGTACGTTAAGCCAGTGTCGATCGATGAATTCCGGATTGCCGTTGCTGAAACCTACGATGTCATTGTCGAGCCTGAAAACGAGCAGGCTTACACCATCTTTGCTCAATCCATGGATCGCACCGGCTATTCAAGGGGTACCTTGGCTGTCCGTGAGGGCCTGCAGGCACCGGTGCCGGCTGTAGATCCAAGGCCTCTCATCTCCATGAGTGATATGGGGATGGACCACGGCAGCATGGGTGGCATGGATCACGGCAGCATGGCCGGTATGGACCACAGCAAGATGGCTGGCATGGACCACGGCAGCATGGCCGGTATGGACCATAGCAAGATGGCTGGCATGGACCACGGCAGCATGGCCGGTATGGACCATAGCAAGATGGCTGGCATGGAC
>NZ_JASCPN010000021.1:0-75028 GCF_029960155.1 Pseudomonas sp. PS01300
TTTCACTTCAAACACTTGACTCGCTTCGATCTCTCGTAGCGGGAGGCGAATTCTACAGCGTTACAACCTGCTGTCAACCACCTTTTTCACCGCTGCCGATCTTTCGATCGAAGCACCTCCAGCCTGATCTTAAACGTCCAACTCATTGATATTCAAGGAGTTTTTCGTTTCGACTGCGCCGGAAGTGGGGCGAATTATAGAGAGATTAAATCGTGCGTCAAGGGCTAATTGGCGATATTCGATGAACAAAGAAAGTTGCGCACTATATTGCTCATCTTCGCCTCCTTGCGCATCATAGGCGCCAGGCCACACGCCTCTCTCTATATAAGGAAGCAACTCCAACAATGAACACCCACCCCCGCAGCCTGGCCTCCAGCCTCTTCCCCATTGGCCTGCTGCTAATTGCAATGGCATCCATCCAGTCCGGCGCCTCGCTGGCAAAAAGCATGTTCCCGCTGGTAGGTGCGCAAGGCACCACAACGCTGCGCCTGATTTTCGCCAGCCTCATCATGCTGGTGCTGCTGCGTCCCTGGCGCGCGCGCTTCACCTCCAGCACCCTCAAGTCGGTCATCATCTATGGCCTGGCATTGGGCGGCATGAACTTTCTCTTTTATATGTCCTTGCGCAGTGTCCCGCTGGGTATCGCCGTTGCCCTGGAGTTCACCGGCCCGCTGGCCGTGGCGTTGTACGCATCGCGTAGGGCCATGGATTTCGTATGGATCGGGCTGGCAGTGATCGGCCTGTTGCTGCTGATACCCATCGGGCAGACCGGGGCGGCCATCGACCTGGTAGGCGCCGGATACGCACTGGGCGCCGGCGTGTGCTGGGCGCTCTACATTCTGTATGGGCAGAAAGCCGGGGCCGAGCACGGCATTCAGACCGCCGCACTTGGCGTCATGGTTGCCGCACTGTTCGTTGCGCCGATCGGCATCGTTCATGCCGGCAGCGCCCTGCTCAACCCTGCCCTGCTACCCGTGGCGATTGGCGTGGCCATTCTGTCGACAGCATTACCGTACAGCCTGGAAATGGTGGCCCTGACACGCCTGCCCGCCCGAACCTTCGGCACACTGATGAGCATCGAACCGGCATTCGGCGCATTGTCGGGACTACTGTTTCTCAACGAAGTGTTGAGCATGGCGCAATGGCTGGCCATCGCCGCGATCATTACTGCCTCGGTGGGAGCCACGCTGTCCATGCGCAGGGAAAGCCCGCCACTGGTCCCAGCCGACTGATTTGAGAAATATTTCCATTTGAACCTGTTTTTGTCATTGTGTCGCCATGGCACCCTGTTTAAGCTGTAATTCAATGCACTGCTTGAAGTGTTAACTTAAGACAAGGACGCGAGAGGCAACAGGAAGAGGCGCAGGCAACCGTTTCGGGCTTGCAGACCCGACACTCTTTGTAAGGACAGGAATGAAACGAATTTTGCTCATCCTAGCCATTCTGGCCATTGCTGGCTGTGCGGCGAACGCCAAAACTGAGGTCAAACACGGCAAGAAGGGCATGCACATCAACTGCTCGGGCCTGTCGTCTTCATGGAACAAGTGCTACGCCAAGGCCGCCAGTTCCTGCGGCACCAAGGGCTACAAAGTCGTCGCCAAGTCTGGCGATGGCGAAGACGAGCCAGGGGACTACCCCTTCGGTCTCAACCCCGCCGGCTACACCAGCCGAAGCATGATCGTCATCTGCAAGTAACGAAAAAGGGCAACCCGCAGGTTGCCCTTTTTCATGTGCCCGATCAGACAGCTTCGGTTCTTTGTTCCAGCCAGTGCAGAGCAGCACCTGCCAGCAGTGGCGAAAGCCGTTCACGCACCGTGCGGTGGTAATTATTGAGCCATTCACGCTCTTCGCTGCCCAGTTGCTCAGGCAACAGGCATCGTGTGTCGATAGGGCACAAGGTCAGCGTTTCGAATTCAAGAAAGTCACCAAAACCACTCTTGCCCGAATCCCGGGTGAACACCAGGTTCTCGATGCGCACGCCCCACTGCCCAGGCCGATAGGTGCCCGGCTCGATGGAGGTGATCATACCGGCCTGCATGGCTGTGTGCGGCGCAGGCGAGGCCTGATAGGCAATCACCTGGGGACCTTCGTGCACGTTCATGAAGTAGCCGACGCCGTGGCCGGTGCCATGCCCGTAATCCACATGCTCGGCCCATAACGGTGCTCGGGCAATCGCATCGAGCAAAGGCGAGGCAATGCCCCGCGGAAAACGCGCCCTGGATAGCGCAATCATGCCCTTGAGCACCCGCGTGCAATCCAGCTTCTGTTCCAGGCTTGGCGTGCCGATGGGCACCATACGGGTAATGTCGGTGGTCCCTCCCAGGTACTGCCCACCTGAATCGATCAACAACAGCCCATCACCTTCGATGAGCGCATGCGAGGCGTCGGTGGCGCGGTAATGCGGCATGGCCCCATTGCTGTTGAAGGCGGCAATGGTGGCAAAGCTTGGGGACACATGACCGGGACGCCGAGCCCGGGCTGCGCCGAGCAAGGTGTCAACACTGACCTCGGTAAGGGTCGAATGCCCCAGTGCGGCTTCGAAGTCCGCGAAGAACTCGCACAACGCCGCACCATCCTGTTCCATCACCTGCCTGATATGAACGAGGTCCGCCTCGCTCTTTCTCGACTTGGACAGAACGCTTGGATTGATGCCTTCGAGCAGTTGCACCTGGGCACCGAGGTTGGCCAGCAACCCGCTGGTCACCCGTGCCGGATCTACCAGCAGGACACTGCCCGCCTCGATGCCTGCCAGCGCGCTGCCCACTGCTTCATACTCGCGCAGTTGCACCCCGTCAGACTCAAGTGCCTCGCGCACAGCGCTGTCGACCTTGCTCGATGCCACGAACAGAATGGCCTGATGCTGACCGATCAATGCGAAGGAAACGAATACCGGGTTGTATGAAACGTCGCTGCCACGCAGGTTGAACAGCCAAGCGATGTCATCCAGCGTCGCAATGAAATGCCAATCTGCGCCGCGCTCCTTGAGCGTTGTGCGCAGTTGCGCCAGCTTGTCGGCACGGCTGACACTCGCGTGCGGCGGCAGATGCTGGTAAACCGGGCTGCCTGGCAACGCAGGCCGCTCCAGCCACACCTGTGCCAGCAGGTCCCTGTCACTGAGCAGGCGCACATTGCGCACCCTGAGGCGATCCTGCAGCTGCCGCGCCGACGCCAGTTGCATCACCGCACCGTCTACTGCCACCGTGCCGCCTGCGGGCGCCTGCTCTGCCAGCCAGTCAAGGGCCCCCGGCTGACCCGGCATCAGCTTCATCAACGCGATGCCGCTACCCGCCAGCTCCTTTTCGGCCTGCTCCCAGTAACGACTGTCGGCCCACAGCCCGGCAAAATCGGCCGTCAGCACCAGCGTACCCACAGAGCCATGAAACCCGGACAGCCATTGGCGCCCCTGCCAGTAGCCTGGAAGGTATTCGGACAGGTGCGGGTCTGCCGAGGGCACCAGCAGTGCATCGACCCCTTCGCGGTTCATCACTGCACGCATGCGCGCCAGGCGCGCGGTTACTGCTTCCTGCATTCCAGGCTGACTGTTCATTATGTTGTGCCACCACCGCGACCAATGTTCTGGTGGACGATAATGAAGCAGCACTCAACCGTGGGCAACCGCCCAGAAAGGCACATTGTGTAACGCTGCGTGGATGGCACCGGCAGCGGCGTCGATATCCTCTTCGCGGGTATAGCGCCCCAGGCTCAGGCGCAACGTCTGCCGTGCCGCACGCTCGTCATGCCCAAGCGCCAGCAGCACATGCGAAGGCGCACTGCTGGCCGAATTGCAGGCCGACGTCGAGGAAAACGCCAGCGTACGGGCCAGCGCCTGCAGATCGATACCGTCACCGCCAAAGGTCAGGCTCAACGTATGAGGGATGCGCTGGACAGGGCTGCCGTTGAGCCCCAGGCCGGGAATATCGGCCAGTTGCTCCAGCAGCCGCTCACGCAACCGGTGCATACGGGCAACTTCCTGCTGCTGCACCTGCCCGGCCAGTGCGAAGGCAGCGCCCATGGCGGCAATCTGGTGAGTGGCCAGGGTGCCCGAGCGCAATCCGTTCTCGTGCCCGCCACCGTGAATCTGTGCCTGCAGCAGCGGCGCGGCGCGCTTGCCGACGTAGAGCGCACCGATCCCTTTGGGCCCATACACCTTGTGCGCCGAAAACGACATCAGGTCCACCGGCCAGCGTGACAGGTCGATAGGCACCTTGCCTGCCCCCTGGGCGGCATCCACATGCAGCAATGCGCCGTGGCGGCGCACCCGCTCGCCGATGGCCTGCACATCGTTCAGGGTGCCCAGTTCATTGTTGACCAGCATCAGCGATACCAGAAAGGTGTCGTCACGCAGCGCCGCCGATACCGCCTGTTCAGTGATCAACCCCTGGGCATCGGGGCCCAGCCACGTCACCTCGATGCCTGCCAGCTCGAGCTGTCGGGCAGTATCGAGCACGGCCTTGTGCTCGATGCGGCTGGTGATGACATGCCCACCTGTGCGGCCCTGAGCCAGCCCTTTGAGGGCCAGGTTGTTGGATTCGGTGGCACCCGACGTCCAGATGATCTCGTCGGCCCGCGCACCTACCAGGCCGGCGACCTGGGCCCGTGCCTGCTCGACCGCCAGGCGTGCCTGCTGACCATACCGATGGGAGCTGGAAGCCGGATTGCCAAAACGCCCGGAGACCCCCAGACACTCCACCATTACCTGAATGACTCGCTCGTCGACGGGTGTCGTGGCGGCGTAGTCGAAATACAGCGGGAGTGTGGTCATGGCCAGGCGCTTCCTGAATGCGTGGAGTAGTCGTGCATCTATAGTGCACGAACACGCATAGAACCATTAATTATCAATTTTCATATTTATATAACAAAAATATCATTACGGTGATGACTCAGGCTCCCGCGTCAGACGAGCAGCCAATCCCTTGGCCTGCAACGCCACATCGGTGACGGCAGTACTTTCCCACCACAGGCCACGCAGCGGCGGGCCCATCGCAAACAGGCGCGTACTGACCGCGCCATCGGCATCGATCACTGCGCCCTGCGGGTCGGCATCAATTCCAAGGGCCAGCGGCCCTGGCCGGATCAGCCTGCGCTGCAACAACGCTTGCGGCAGCGGGCGTGCCACGCGCCGCCAGTCATACTCGATACCGGTGGAGTTGACCAGCGCGGCACCCTCGACCCGCGTCGCCTGGGCCTCGCCGCGAAACCGCAGGCGCACCCCCACCCCGGCTCCGGTAGCCGGTTCGACCCTCTGCAGGGAGGCCGCATGAATATGCAGGCGCCCCTCCTGGCGCAACCGCTCCAGCAGCGCTGCACCCTGGGGCGGCGAACGGTGATGATGGCTTTCCCACCAGGGCCGCACATGGCGCACGAACTGGCGGCGTTCGCGGTCACTGGCCTGGCTCCACAGCCTGGGGATATGCACCCGCACCGTGTCCAGCGGGGCCTGCCAGTCGATGCCCTGGGCCAACGCCAGCCTGCATTGCCGGCGCAGCGCACGCAGCAACTGGCGCGGGCTGCGCAGCGAAGGGTCCGCCTCGAGAAAATCCTCCCAGGGCGGTGGCTGACGGCGCTCGTGGGGCCACAACCCGTGGCGCGAGAACACCTCGACAGGCCCACGATGCCCGGCCAGTTGCAACGACACCAGGGTGTCGACCATGGTCAGCCCGGAACCGATGATCAACACTGTGCCTTGCGGGTCGATCGTGCGCATGGCGGCCACGTCCCAGGGGTCGATGGCTGCGGCGTTGAGGCTGTTCTCACCCACCTGCGCCGTGCGCGCCGCGGCAAACATGCCGGTAGCCAGCACCGCCTGGCGCGCCTGCACCCGGCGCCCATCCTGCAATTGCGCCTGAACCCTGTCATCGTGCACCTGCAGGTCAACCACCTCGGTACACACATGCTCCAGCGTGGAGCCGGCCTTGGCGCCGACACGCTCGGCCTCTGCCAGACGCTGGCGGGCATAGCGACCGAACAGACCTCGCGGCGGGAACAATTCGGCCACCGGCACGCCCTGCTCGGCGGATTCGGGCCAATGCCCGGCATCGATCTGCTGTTGCAGCCAGTGGGTCAGGTCATCGGGATTGTCCGGATCGACGCTCATGCGCGCCGCATTGCCATTGAGGGTATGACCGTTTTCGGTAGCGCTGTAGGCTTCGCCACGCCCCAGCTCCCCACGCGGCTCGACCACCAGCAGGCGCCGGCGTCCGGGGCGACACAGCAATTGCGCCGCCAACAAGGCGCCGCTCAGGCCACCCCCGATGATCAGTACATCCGCCATGTCGTCGCAGGCAGGTGCCGGTTGTTGTTCGTGCATCGGTATCTCCTTTCCCGGGAGACCGGATAATAAGCAGCAATCCACCGCAAGGGCAGCGGTGCGGTACCAAAGGAGGATCAGCCCGCAGGCCCGACCACGTGCTTGCGGTACTCGCCTGGCGCAAGCCCTGTGACCTTGTGGAAGACCTTGCGAAACGCACCAGGGTCCTGGTAGCCAACACCCCAGGCGATCTGGTCGATGCTGCGGTTGGTGAACTCGAGCATCCGGCAAGCGCGCCCTACCCTCACCTGCTGACAGTACTCGGTGGGTTTGAGGCCGGTGGCGCTGCGAAAACGCCGCAGGAAGGTGCGCTGCTCGAGCCCTGCGCAGTCGGCCATCAAGGCTAGGTTGACCTCCCGCGCCCCCGTGCTCTGCAGCCAGTGCTGCACCTTGAGCACCGCTTCGTCGCCATGGTCCAGGCGCGGGCTGAACACGCTGCCCGGCCCAGGCATGGCATGCACTGGCGCCACCGCGAGAAATCGCGCCGTCTCAGCCGCCAGGGTCTGCCCCTGGAAGCGCTCGACCAGCTTGAGCCCCAACTCGGTCCAGGCCATCAATCCGGCCGAGGTAATGATGTCGCCATCTTCCAGCAACGGCAGGTTGGCCTCGACCTTGATCAGGGGAAAGCGCTCGGCCAGCGATTGGGCAAAATTCCAGTGAGTAGTGGCGGAGCGACCGTCGAGCAGGCCGCTGGCGGCAATGAAGAACACCCCGACACACACCGACACCAGCAGCGCGCCTTCGCGGTGCCACTGACGCAGGTCGTTGCAGAAACGTTCGATCAGTTCGGGGCCCGGCTCCTCGGTCAGGCTGGGCGGGATGATCATCACTCGCGGGCGGTGATGCGCCTGCGGGTGACTGTCGAAGCTCACCGCCAGCGGCTGTCCCGGCACCTCGGCCCAGTGGCACACCCGCAGCAGCGGGCTGCGTCGCGCCCCGAGGTCCGCGGCCATGCGGTTGGCCACCGCGAACAGGTCGGTCAGGCCATGCACTGCCGCCATCTGGGCACCTGGGTAAACCAGAATACCGATCTCGACCTGATCGCCGATTGCATCCATTGTCAGTTTTTCCCGCCAATTTGTCGGTCGCGCCAATGCGCAAGCCTGTCGCACAAGCCTATAACTATCAGCACGTCACAACCATTCTCCTGAAGGACTGCACCATGAGCAAACAGGCACTGATCATCGTCGACATCCAGAACGACTACTTCCCCGGCGGCAAATGGACGCTGCACGGCGCCGATGCGGCCGCCGACAACGCCGCACGGATCATCCAGGCTGCCCGCGAAAACGGCGACCTGGTGGTCCATGTACGTCATGAGTTCGAGTCCGCCGATGCACCTTTCTTCACTCCGGGCTCCGAAGGCGCGCAGATTCATCCGAAAGCAGCCGCTCGCGAGGGCGAGCCGGTGGTGCTCAAGCACAACGTCAACAGCTTTCTGGGCACCGACCTCAAGGCCCTGCTCGACCAGCACAAGATTACCGGCCTGACCCTGGTCGGCAGCATGAGCCACATGTGCATCGATGCCGCCGCCCGGGCCGCCTCGGACATGGGCTATGGCACCACGGTGGTGCACGATGCCTGCGCCACCCGCGACCTGGAATTCAACGGCGTGGTCGTACCGGCGGCCCAGGCCCACGCGGCGTACATGGCATCGCTGGCCTTCGCCTACGCGCAGGTGGTCTCCACCCAGGAGTGGCTTGACGCCAATCGGCGCTGACAGGCCTTCAGATCACCACGTTGCGCACGAAGCGCGTCGCCACGTCGCCATCGTTGCGGTAGGCATGCATGCGGTTGCTGGCGAAGCTGTAGAAATCGCCAGCCGCCAGCACATGTTCCTGCGCTTCTATCACCAGGGTCAGGCGCCCCTCGAACACATAGATCTGTTCGCTCCAGCCGTCGAAATCGGCCTCGGCCGGGTACACCTCGCCCGGCTCCAGGCGCCACTCCCACAACTCCACCTCGCGGCTGGCCCTGGAACTGGCCAGCAACACGGCCTTGCTGCCGGGGTGCACACCGGCCCAGGCCAGTTCGTTGATGCGATCAGGGTCACGGCTGTCAGGTGCCTGGATCAGGTCGCTGAACGCCACCGACAAGGCCTCGGCGATCAGGTCGAGGGTGGTCAGGCTGACATTCTTTTCACCCGCTTCTATTGCCACCAGCATGCGTCGGCTGACACCGGATTTTTCTGCAAGGGCGCTCTGGCTCAGCTCTGCCGCATGGCGCAGGCGCCGGATATTCTGGCTCACGTGCTGAAGCACGGAGGCCCGCTGACTGGAATCTTTGTGCACTATATTGCTCACTCACATGGCTTGCGCAGTATACTGCCCACCTTCCGACGCATTGTGCGTCGCTCGCCCCACGTGTGCAAGCCCATGACCTCGCCGACCACTGCCCGATCCCTCTTCCTTTCATTGCGCCTGAGCAAGGCCGAACTGGTGCTGGTGTTCATCACCATGCTCTGGGGCGCCACTTTTCTGCTGGTGCATAACGTGATGACCGTCAGCGGCCCGATGTTCTTCGTCGGCCTGCGCTTTGCAGCGGCGGCGCTGTTTGTCGGAGCGTTCAGTGCGCGTGCGCTGTCCGGCCTGACCTGGTTCGAAGTCAAGGCCGGCGTGCTGATCGGCGCCTCGATCATGCTGGGCTACGGCCTGCAGACCGTGGGCCTGCAAACCATCACCAGTAGCCAGTCGGCATTCATCACCGCCTTGTACGTACCTTTTGTACCGCTGCTGCAGTGGCTGGTGCTGGGCCGGCGCCCGGGGCTGATGCCGAGCCTGGGCATTGGCCTGGCGTTCGCCGGACTGATGCTGGTGGCCGGCCCCAGTGGCAGCTCGCTGCAGTTCAGCCCCGGCGAAATCGCCACGCTGATCGGCGCCGTGGCGATCGCAGCCGAGATCATTCTGATCAGCAACTATGCCGGCAAGGTCGACGTGCGCCGCGTGACCGTGGTGCAACTGGCTACCGCGTCGGCGCTGTCGTTCATGATGGTGGTGCCCACCCGGGAAGCCCTGCCGGACTTTTCCTGGCTGCTGCTGGGCAGTGCCGTCGGCCTGGGCGCCATGAGTGCGGTGATCCAGGTGGCAATGAACTGGGCCCAGCAATCAGTCTCGCCCACCCGGGCTACGCTGATCTACGCTGCAGAGCCGGTATGGGCCGGTATCGTCGGCCGCCTGGCGGGCGAGCGTCTGCCGGGCATCGCACTGCTCGGCGGGCTACTGATCGTGATCGCGGTGGTGGTCAGCGAACTGAAGATCAAACGCCGTGGCGAGCCCCTCGGCGCCAGCGATGACGATCAACAGGTGCAACAAACGGACCGGTAATCTGCAATAGCGGCACAATTCTTGTAAAAAACTGTTATAAAAAAACGCGTTGATGAGGCGCAAAAGTAGGATTCTGCGACAGCTTGCGTGTTGGTGATCGACGGGGCGCCACGTATGATCCCTTACAAACCTCTGCAGATTAGAAATCTATGTCCTTGATAGTTCTACTGCTTCTGCCGTTTGTTGGCAGCTGTCTGGCGGCTGTACTGCCGCACAACGCGCGTAACAGCGAATCACTTCTGGCCGGCCTTGTCGCGCTGGTCGGTACCGTGCAGGTCGCACTCCTGTACCCGCAAATTGCCGATGGCGGCGTCATCCGTGAAGAATTTCTGTGGCTGCCGAGCCTGGGCTTCAATCTCGTGCTGCGCATGGACGGGTTCGCCTGGCTGTTCTCGCTGCTGGTGCTGGGCATCGGCACCCTGGTGTCGCTGTATGCGCGCTACTACATGTCACCCCAGGACCCGGTTCCGCGTTTCTTCGCGTTTTTCCTGGCGTTCATGGGTGCCATGCTGGGCCTGGTGATCTCTGGCAACCTGATCCAGATGGTGTTCTTCTGGGAACTGACCAGCCTGTTCTCGTTCCTGCTGATCGGTTACTGGCACCACCGTGCCGATGCACGGCGCGGCGCCTATATGGCGCTAATGGTCACCGGGGCCGGTGGCTTGTGCCTGCTGGCGGGGGTACTGCTGCTCGGCCATGTGGTGGGCAGCTATGACCTGGACAAGGTCCTGGCCGCCGGTGACCTGATTCGCAGTCATGCCCTCTACCCCATTCTGCTTCCCCTTATCCTGCTCGGCGCCCTGACCAAGAGCGCTCAATTCCCCTTCCACTTCTGGCTTCCCCACGCCATGGCCGCGCCCACGCCGGTCTCGGCCTATCTGCACTCGGCCACCATGGTCAAGGCCGGGGTGTTCCTGCTGGCCCGGCTATGGCCGTCGCTGGCCGGCAGCGAAGAATGGTTCTGGATCGTCAGCGGCGCAGGGGCCTGCACCCTGCTGCTGGGCGCCTATGCGGCCATGTTCCAGAACGACCTCAAGGGCCTGCTGGCCTACTCGACCATCAGCCACCTGGGCCTGATCACCCTGCTGCTGGGCCTGAACAGCCCGCTGGCAGCGGTAGCGGCGGTGTTCCACATTCTCAACCATGCCACCTTCAAGGCCTCGCTGTTCATGGCCGCCGGCATCATCGACCATGAAAGCGGCACCCGCGATATCCGCAAGCTCAGCGGGCTGTTCCGGCTGATCCCGTTCACCGCCACCCTGGCCATGGTCGCCAGTGCCTCGATGGCCGGCGTACCCTTGATGAACGGCTTTCTGTCCAAGGAAATGTTCTTCGCCGAAACCGTGTTCATCAGTTCCACGGCCTGGGTCGAAACCACCTTGCCGATCATCGCGACCCTGGCGGGCACCTTCAGCGTCGCCTATGCGCTGCGCTTCACCGTCGACGTGTTTTTCGGCCCGCCGGCCACCGACCTGCCCCATACCCCCCACGAGCCGCCCCGCTGGATGCGCGCGCCGGTCGAGTTGCTGGTGCTGACCTGCCTGGTGGTGGGTATCTTCCCTGCGCAGTCGGTGGGCCCGCTGCTGGCCGCTGCCGCACTGCCGGTGGTGGGTGGCACGCTGCCCGAGTACAGCCTGGCCATCTGGCACGGCTGGAATGCACCACTGATCATGAGCCTAATCGCCATGTGCGGCGGCGTGGTGCTCTACCTGGTGCTGCGCAATCAGCTCAAGCGCGGGCGCTTCCTCTACCCGCCGCTGATCGAGCTGTTCAATGGCAAGCGCCTCTTCGAACACGGCCAGGTGCTGCTGATGCGTGTGGCGCGCCGCTTCGAGCGCCTGTTCACCACCCGCCGCCTGCAGAAGCAGCTGTTCATGCTGGTGCTCATCGCCCTGCTCGCCGGCGTGCTGCCCATGCTGCAAACCGGGTTGAGCTGGGGCGACCGGCCCAAGATCCCGGGCTCAGGTGTATTCGTGATGCTCTGGCTGATCGCGATCATCTGCGCCATCGGCGCTGCGTGGCAGGCCAAGTACCACCGGCTGGCGGCCCTGACCATGGTCAGCGTCTGCGGCCTGATGACCTGCATCACCTTCGTCTGGTTCTCGGCGCCGGACCTGGCACTCACCCAACTGGTGGTCGAAGTGGTCACCACGGTGCTGATCCTGCTGGGCCTGCGCTGGCTGCCACGGCGTATCGAAGACATCTCGCCCCTGCCCGGCAGCAAGGAGCGCGCTGTGGCACGCCGCCTGCGCGACCTGCTGCTGGCGGTGCTGGTCGGCGGTGGCATGGCCTTGCTGTCGTACGCAATGCTGACCCGCCCGACACCCAACGTGATTTCTTCCTTCTACCTGAGCCGGGCGCTGCCCGAGGGTGGCGGCACCAACGTGGTCAACGTGATGCTGGTTGACTTCCGCGGCTTCGATACCCTGGGTGAAATCACCGTACTGGTGGCTGTGGCACTGAGCGTGTTTGCCCTGCTGCGCCGCTTCCGCCCGCCCAAGGAGAGCATCCAGCTGCCTGCCCAGCAGCGCCTGCTGGCGCCGGACGTGGTCACCGACCTGGTCAACCCCCGTCAGGCCGCCGATACCGCGCTGGGCTTCATGATGGTGCCCGCCGCCCTGGTGCGATTGCTGCTGCCGATCGCGCTGGTGATCTCGATGTACCTGTTCATGCGCGGCCACAACCAGCCCGGTGGCGGCTTCGTCGCCGGCCTGGTGATGTCGGTGGCGTTCATCCTGCAGTACATGGTCGCCGGCACCCAGTGGGTGGAAGCCCAGATGAGCCTGCGTCCGCTGCGCTGGATGGGCACCGGCCTGCTGCTGGCAACCCTCACCGGGGCCGGGGCGATGCTGCTCGGCTACCCGTTCCTGACCACGCATACCGCGCACCTTGACCTGCCGATACTGGGCGACATCCATGTCGCCAGCGCCCTGTTCTTCGACACGGGCATCTTTACCGTGGTGGTCGGGTCCACGCTGCTGATCCTCACCGCACTGGCCCACCAGTCGGTGCGCAGCCACCGGCCGAGCAGCCAGCCCAAACCCACCGTCAACCCGGGAGCCGCCTGATGGAAGAAGTGATTGCAATTGCCATCGGTGTGCTCGCCGCGTCAGGCGTGTGGCTGATCCTGCGCCCACGGACCTTCCAGGTGGTGATGGGCCTGTGCCTGCTGTCGTACGGCGTCAACCTGTTCATCTTCAGCATGGGCAGCCTGTTCATCGGCAAGGAGCCGATCATCAAGGACGGCGTACCCCAGGACCTGCTCCATTACACCGACCCGTTGCCCCAGGCACTGGTACTGACGGCCATCGTCATCAGCTTCGCCATGACCGCCTTGTTCCTGGTGGTGCTGCTGGCTTCGCGCGGGCTGACCGGCACCGACCACGTGGATGGCCGGGAGCCTAAAGAATGAGTGTGATGAACCAACTGATCGTCGCGCCCATTCTGCTGCCGCTGCTAACCGCCGCACTGATGCTGCTGCTGGGCGAAAAGCGCCGGCCGCTCAAGGCCCGCATCAACCTGATCTCCAGCCTGGCCGGGCTGGGTATTTCGATCTGCCTGCTGTTGTGGGTGCAGGAGCAGGGCCAGGCCAGCTCGATCGGCGTGTACCTGCCGGGCAACTGGCAGGCACCTTTCGGCATCGTGCTGGTACTCGACCGCCTTTCGGCACTGATGCTGGTACTCACCGGCATCGTCGGGGTCAGCGCGCTGGTGTTCGCCACCGCGCGCTGGGACCGCGCAGGCGCCAGCTTCCACGCCCTGTTCCAGATCCAGCTGATGGGCCTGTACGGCGCCTTCCTGACGGCCGACCTGTTCAACCTGTTCGTGTTCTTCGAAGTGCTGCTGGCCGCCTCCTACGGCCTGATCCTGCATGGCTCGGGTCGTGCGCGGGTCAAGGCCGGCCTGCACTACATTGCCATCAACCTGCTCGCTTCCTCGCTGTTCCTGGTGGGGGCGGCGATGCTCTACGGGGTCACCGGTACCCTGAACATGGCTGACCTGGCCCTGAAGATTCCGCTGGTGCCCGAGGCCGACCGCGGCCTGCTGCATGCCGGCGCGGCGATTCTGGCCACGGCCTTTCTGGCCAAGGCGGGTATCTGGCCGCTCAACTTCTGGCTGGTCCCGGCCTACTCGTCGGCCAGCGCCCCGGTTGCCGCACTGTTCGCGATCATGACCAAGGTGGGCACCTATACCGTGCTGCGCCTGTGGACCTTGCTGTTCTCCGGTCAGGCCGGCGCTTCGGCGTTCTTCGGCGGCGAGTGGCTGGTCATCGGTGGCCTGGCCACCCTGGGCTGCGCGGCGCTGTCGATCCTGGCGGCGCAACGCCTGGAGCGCATGGCCAGCCTGAGCATCCTGGTCTCGGCCGGCACCTTGCTGGCCGCCATCGGCTTCGGCCAGGCGGCGCTGACCGCCGCCGCACTGTTCTACCTGGTGAGCTCCACCCTGGCCTTGTGCGCGCTGTTCCTGCTGGCCGAGCTGATCGAGCGCTCGCGCTCGGCCAACGAGATCCCGCTGGAAGACGACACCGATGCGCTGCCCTCGCCCCTGGAATCGCTGCAGCCGCCCAAGGGCATCAACCTGGACGATGAACAGAAGGCGGTGATCGGCCAGGTGATTCCCTGGACCATGGCATTCCTGGGCCTGAGCTTCATCGCCTGCGCGCTGCTGATCATCGGCATGCCGCCGCTGTCCGGCTTCATCGGCAAGCTGAGCCTGATCAGCGCCCTGTTCAACCCCAACGGCCTGGGCGTGCCGGTCGACCAGCCGCTGTCTGCAGCCGGCTGGGGCCTGGTGGCCTTGCTGGTGCTCTCGGGTCTGGCATCGCTGATCGCCTTGACCCGTGTCGGCATCCAGCGCTTCTGGACCCCGCAGGAGCGCCCCTCGCCGTTGCTACGGCGCAATGAGTGCATTCCCATCGTGCTGCTGCTGGGGCTGTGCGTGCTGCTGAGCGTGCGCGCCGAACCACTGCTGCGCTACACCCAGGACACGGCGGCCGGGCTCAAGGACCCTGCCAGCTACGTCAATGCGGTACTCGGCACGCGACCGGTGCCCGGCCCCACCAGCGAGGCGATTGCCGGGCAGGTGCAGCCATGAAGCGCCTGTTTCCCGCGCCACTGCTGTCGCTTTCGCTCTGGGGGTTGTGGTTGCTGCTCAACCTCTCGCTGAGTGCCGGCAACCTGCTGCTTGGCGCACTGCTGGCAATCCTGGCACCCATCCTGATGGCGCCGCTGCGTCCGCTACCGGTGCGCATACGCAAGCCGGGCACCATCGTGCGGCTGATTCTGCGAGTGGGGGGCGATGTGGTGATGTCCAACCTGCAGGTTGCCCGTAGCGTATGGCAGGCCGGTGGCCGGCCGCCACGCTCGCGCTTCATCCGTATTCCGCTGGACCTGCGCGATGCCCATGGCCTGGCGGCGCTGTCGATGATCACCACGGTCATTCCCGGCACCATCTGGTCGGAGCTGGCGCTGGACCGCAGCATCCTGCTGCTGCATGTCTTCGATCTGGACGATGAAACGCAGTTCATCGACCACTTCAAGCACACCTACGAACGTCCGCTGATGGAGATTTTCGAATGACTGGCCTGCTCGCCAACGCCATTCTCGCCAGCCTGTTCATCTTTGCCCTGGCCATGGCCCTGACCCTGGTGCGCCTGTTCAAAGGCCCTTCGGCGCAGGACCGGGTACTGGCGCTGGACTACCTGTACATTCTGGCCATGCTGATGATGCTGGTGCTGGGTATCCGCTACGCCAGCGACACCTACTTCGAAGGTGCGCTGCTGATAGCCCTGTTCGGCTTTGTCGGCTCGTTTGCCCTGGCCAAATTCCTGCTGCGTGGCGAGGTGATCGAATGAACTCGACCGTCGAATTGCCGTTCTGGCTTGAAGTGGTCACGGCTGTGCTGCTGGTCGTCAGCAGCCTGTTCGCCCTGAGCGGCGCGGTAGGCCTGCTGCGCCTGAAGACCTTCTTCCAGCGCATGCACCCGCCCGCCCTGGCGTCGACCTTCGGCACCTGGTGCGTGGCCATGGCTTCGATCCTGTACTTTTCGGGCCTCAAGCACTCGCCCGTACTGCACGCCTGGCTGATCCCGATCCTGCTGTCGATCACCGTGCCGGTGACCACCCTGCTGCTGGCGCGGGCCGGGTTGTTTCGCAAGCGCATGGCCGGGGATGACGTACCCGAAGAGGTCAGCAGTGGCCGCGGGCGCGATACCGGGCACTGACACCTGGCCCTATCGAGCTGCCAACACCTGCAGCTCGCGGCGCACCATTGCCGCATATTCCGGCGGGCTCAGCTGGTACAGCTGCCCTGCCACCCAGTTCAACCAGGCGCCCTGCAGCACCGCGCGTTGTGCCAGCCACTCCAGGGCCTGGGCCTGGGCGCGGGCCTGATGCTCGGCGTGGAAGCGCGCACGCCCCGACGCCGCAGCGGTACTGCTCACTCGCTGGCCTTGAAGGTCAGTTCGCCCTTGCGCCATTTGGCGGCCTTGGCCGTGGCAGCCTTCAGGGTCTTGGTCAGGCCTTCCTTGATCTGCTCGTGGGCAGCAAACACCATCACCACGGTCTGCCCCTCGCGGAACACGATGCCATGCCCTTCGGGCACGGTCACGAACGCATAATCGCCCAGTTCGTAGACGGTCAGCTTGATGTCGCGAAAGCGGATCTCCAACTTGCCACCTTCGCGGCTGGGCAATACCGCCGCCCGAAAGTGATCGCCCACTTTCAGTTCAAGCCGCTGTTTGTCATCGACCACCAGGGCCTCTTCGGTATCGATCTCGGCAAGGTAGATACCTTCGGCACTTTGTTCGGTCACGTAGACGAAGCGCGATTGAAACTGTTTGACCAACTTGGCCCGCAGGTCGCCCAACACGAAGAGGGCGTGCATATCCAGATTACTGACTGCCAATGATTAATTCCTCAAAACCAGCATCACCCCGCCACCTCGCAGGCGGCACTGCGCCGCGAAGGTCCCGGTTTTCAATTTGAAGTCTGAAAGACTAGTGGATCAGTGCCAGGGTTGTTCGTACGCACAGACACCAGGCTGCGAAGGAAAACACGTCGTGCCCTGCCAGTTGATAACCGGCGGCTACAAACAGCCATTTCCCAAAGTGCAACCGATTTCTCTGACAGCGTGCTCGCTGAAAAAATGCGATAGCTGAAAGAAAGATCCCAGAACGAAGGACCTCTGGACGAACATGTTCACTGCACAGGGAAGCGAATATGCACGAAAACACCGAAACACGTCGAGTGGGCAATACACTTGAAGTATCAAAAAATATCGGGAGCGCATCCGGCAAAACCCGGCCGCGCTACATTGTAGTGCCGGCTGGCGTCGGTTTTTTCCATATCACGGAGTCTGCCACGGGCCGGGTGAAAGGCTTTCGCCGACATCACGGGGAGGCCTGCGACCTGGCAAGGACCCTCGAGGCCAGGCCCCGCGCCTACCCGGCCTGACAGGCGTCCAGCCCCTGCCCATCGAACTGTGCCAGCCAGGCGGCGCGACAGGCGTGTGCCTCGTCACGGCTGGCGAACGCGGTGCCTCTGCGCTCACCGTTGACCAGCACCACCCAGCACACGCGCATGCCCACCGAACGCAGCGAAATGGGAACGCCACTGCCGATCATCACCGCCACATCGACCTTGCACTGCATGATTCCCTCCGGAATTTAATTAGCAGCCTAACGATGAGGCGATGATAAACCCCTGCCCCTTGCGGGAAAAAGCTATCCCCGGCATAGCTGTTTTGCATCAAGTGCAACAAATCCGGCTCAGGAAATCACGCTGTGCTGGGGTCGATAGCCCAGGCGCAAGCCACCCCAGTGGCGCCCCTGTACCTGGATCGGCACCGACAGGTCATGCATCAGCTCGCCCGTGTCACGGGTATAGGTCTGCAGCAGCACCGGTTGCTGATGGCTGCCGCAACGGATACCGGTGCGGTCGTCGAACTTGCGCTTGCTGCGGTTGTGCGCGGTATCGGTCGCCTCGTCACCGGTCAGTGGCTGGCTGAAGGCGTTGTTGTGGGTCGGCACATAGCCCTGCTGGGTACAGGCAATGGCGAACACCAGGCCTTCATGCTGGGCCAGCAGCGGCTCCTGGATCGCGGGCAGTACCTGGTCGGTGTAGTCGTCGAAACGCGTGCGGTAACGGGCCGGGCGGGTACCGGGCAGCAGCTGATACTGGCGATCGAACAGAGCATCGACGCTGATGCGCCCCTGGGCGATGTCGGCCTCGAAGCGTTCGGCAATTTTCTGGGCCCCCTGGCGGGCAAGGTCGTATACGCGCTGGTGGTAGTCATCCAGCCCCACCTCGGCCAGACGCTCGCTGATACGCTCGGCCTGACCTTCCATCTGCACGGCTGCCTGGGCCAGGCGCTGGGTCTGCTGGTCGCTCACCACCAGGTCGCTGCGCATCTGCGCCACGGCCTGGAACAGGCTGTCGAGCTGAGTACGGTTGGTCTCGGTACCGGCAGCGATCGCATCGATCTGCTGCTCGACGCCAGCGGCGAGCCCGGCGATGGCGTCCAGTTGCTCGCCGGTGTGCTCGACCTGGTCCACCCCCTGGTGCAGGTCATCGGACAACTCACGGATCTGCTCCACCACCTGGGCGGTACGCTGCTGGATATCGGCCACCATCAGGCCGACCTCCTCGGTGGCACTGGCGGTACGTCCGGCCAGGCCACGCACCTCATCGGCCACCACGGCAAAGCCACGACCGTGTTCGCCGGCGCGCGCGGCCTCGATGGCCGCGTTCAATGCAAGCAGGTTGGTCTGGCTGGCAATGGTCTGGATCACCAGGGTAACCCGGGCGATGTCTTCGCTGCGCTGGTGCAGCGCCTCGATCAGTTCGCGGCTGTCGTTGGCACGGGCGCTGAGCTGGTGCATGCGCTGGATCGACTCGGCCAGCACCGTTCTGCCGGCAGCACTGCTGTGGTGGGCCTCGCGGGCCGCGCCCAGGGCCTGCTGGCTGAGCTGCGAAGTGGCTTTCTCGGTACCGATCATGACTTCGGCACTGCTGACGATCTGCGCCGCCGACACCAGTTGCGATTGCAGCTTGTCGGCCAGTTGCTGCACCGCATGGGCAACGCCAGCGGCAGACAGCGCGTTGTGGCTGGTGGCCTGGGCCAGGTCACGGGTCAGGTCGCCCAGCGGGTCCTGCTCGCTCACCACCTCGGCCGGCCGCTTGCGCATCAACGGCAGCCACAGGGCCAGCAAGGCCAGTGGCAGACACAGGTAGAAGGACACATCGGCAAACGCCATGGCACTGAGCAACACCACCAGCACCAGGCTTTGCAGCGCCGTGCCCGACCAGCGCCGGGCGCCAGTGGACGTACCTTGCAGCGGCACCAGCGTGCCAGGCAGAGATCCTTCTCGCATCATAACAATGGTTCCCGCAGTGTCGTTATTGTGCCCCCATTAAACGCCACTACAAGGCCATTATCCATGCTTCGTTGGATGTAAGACCCTCCTGCTTGATGCAAGGCAAAGAAACGCAAAAGCCCCGGGCTGTGAACCCGGGGCTTGCTGGTACGACAGCGGGCGTCAGGCCTGACGCTGGTGCTTGTCGAGCTGCTCGTGGCGCTCTTGCGCCTCGATGCAGTACTTGGTGGTGGGGCTGATCAGCAGGCGCTTGAGGCCGATCGGCTCGCCGCTGTCTTCACACCAGCCGAAGCTGTCGTCCTTGATGCGGCCCAGGGCAATTTCCAGCTGGGGCAGCAGGCGCTGGTCGCGGTCGATGGTGTTGACCAGCCAGTGACGCTCTTCTTCGACCGAGGCGGCGTCGGCAGGATCAGCAGGGGTGTCCAGGCTTTCGATGGCTACACGACTTTTCTCGATGCGCTCATGGATCTCCACTTTCATCGACTGCAACAGCTCGGTGAAAAAGGCATGCTGCTCAGCGTTCATGTAGTCATCGGCCGGCATGGCCAGCAACTTTTCCTTTGTCATTGATTTCTCTATAAAAAATACGTGCATTTAGGCGATCGGGTGCTACCGGCGAACAGCTCGCCGGCGGCGCAATTCTTCAAGCACCATCCGGCACTCAATTTACAGGGGGCGGCAGTCTAAGGCCGAGTTTCGCAAGGGGCAATACAAATGAAGGTGGTTTTGTCCGAAATGCCCCTCGAACGAGCGTCAACGCTCCCCTGAGGGCGGCCTTTATAGCAAAAAAACTCGTCCGCGGGGGTAGTCTCGCTGTTTATCGCACGCCCGCCTCGCCCAGCAACTGGCTCAGCACCGCACGCAGCTTGCCCGGCTTGACCGGCTTGTTGAGCAATGGCGCCCCCAGGCGCTGCATCGCACGGCGGCTCTGGTCGCTGCGATCGGCGGTGATCATCACGGCGGGTATGGTCACCGCGAAATGCTCACGCAGGTCGCGCACCACTTCGCAGCCGGTCACCCCGTGGTCCAGGTGAAAGTCCGCCAGCACCAGTTCCGGCGCGCGCCCCTGCAACACCTGAAATGCCGTCTCGCGGTCGGTCGCGGTCAGCACCTCGCACCCCCACTGGGCCAGCAGGGCGGCCATGCGCGGCAGGATGCTCAGTGCGTGGGCCAGCACCAGCAGGCGGCGCCCCGGCAGCGGGGCGCCGACTCTCGGCAGCGGTGCTGGCGCCAGCACCGGCGGGCAACGACGTTCGGTGGAGAGCGGCACATCGATGCTGAACACCGAACCGCGCCCCGGCCAGGAGCGTACCCGTACCGGGTAATCGAGGATCCGCGCAATGCGCTCGACGATCGCCAGGCCCAGGCCCACCCCCTTGCGATCGGCGGCGCGGCCCACATCGAGCTGGTTGAATTCGAGAAAGATCGATTGCAGGCGCTGCGCAGCAATGCCGCGCCCGGTATCCCAGACCTCCAGGCGCAGGCAGTCGCCACGCCGCCGCGCCCCCAGCAGGATGCGCCCCTGTTCGGTATAGCGGCAGGCGTTGCTGAGGAAGTTGCGCAGGATCCGCGTCAGCAGCCGCACATCGGTGCGGATCACCTGGCGACCGCTGCGCAAACGCAGGCCCAGGCCCTCGGCAGCCGCCACCGGCTGGAACTCCGAGGCCAGCGGCGCCAGCACATCGTCCAGCAGGTACAGGTCAAGGTCAGGCTTGATTGCCGCCTGGTCGAGCCGGGAAATATCCAGCAGATCGCTCAACAGGTCTTCGGCACCTTCCAGCGCCTGGTGCGCGCGCTCCACCAGCAATTGCTCGGCCGGCGGCAACTGGCGCTCGCGCAGGGTCGAAATCAACAGGCGTGCAGCATTGAGCGGTTGCAGCAGGTCGTGGCTGGCGGCGGCCAGGTACTTGTCCTTGCTGCGGTTGGCGGCCTGGGCCGCATCGCGTGCCTCCATCAGCTGGCGGGTACGCTCGGCCACGCGCTGCTCCAGCTCGTCGTTGAGTTGCTGCAGACGCTCCTGCGCCAGCTTGCGCTCGGTGATGTCGGCGACGAACCCCTCGACCACGCCCTCCTCGTCCGGGCGCAGCAACAGGTTCATCAGCACATCGATGCTGCTGCCGTCCTTGCGTCGCAGCTGGGTTTCGTAACCCAGCAGGGCCTGCTCGCGCTGCAGCACCTGGGCAATGTCCTGCAACTCGGCCTGGCCGCCCACGAACAGGTGGCTGGCCAGGTCACGCCGGGAAAACAGCACCGCCTGGGGGTCGGCATACCCCAGCATGCGCGCCAGCGCCGGGTTGGCGGCGCGCAGGCCATCGTCGAGGCTGGCCTGGAAGATGCCGTGCACCGCATGCTCGAACAGCCACGAATAGCGCTTGCGCTCGGTTTCCAGCTCGTCCAGGCGCGCCGCCAGTTCCGGGTAGTGGCTTTTGCGAACAGTGTGGTTGCTCAGCCCCAGCAGCCCGGCCAGCGCATTCGCGCCAGGCTCAGAGGGCCTCGCCATACACCACCTCGACATCACGCTGGCTCGAGGTCCGCGGGTTGGTGAGTATGCACGGGTCGTCCATCGCATGCTGCGACAGGAACGGAATGTCGCTGCTGCCCACCCCGTGCAAGGCCAGGGTTTCGTGAAAGCCCACGGCGTGCTTGAGCGCGATCAGGTGCTCGACCAGGCGCTGGCGGACCTGATTGTGGTTCAGCCCGCGGCAATCGATACCCAGGGTCTGCGCGATCAACTTGAAGCGATCGGGGGCGGCGCTGTAGTTGAAGGCCACCACATGCTCGACCAGCACCGCATTGCACAGACCGTGGGGCAGGTCGAGAAACCCGCCCAGGCTGTGGGACATGGCGTGCACCGCCCCGAGGATGGCATTGGAGAAGGCCAGCCCGGCCTGCATGCTGCCGAGCATGATCTTCTCGCGCAGGGCGATGTCCTGCGGGTTGGCGATCATCTGCACCAGGTTGCCGTTGATCAGGCGCATTGCCTCCAGGGCATGGGGGTCGGTCAGCGGTCCATGACCGGTGGACACGAACGCCTCGATGGCATGCACCAGCGCGTCGATGCCGGTACAGGCCGAGAGGAACGGGTCCATGCTCAGGGTGGTTTCAGGGTCGATCAGCGACACATCGGGTACCACCGCCTTGCTGACGATGGAGAACTTCATGCGTTCCTGCTGGTTGGAGATGATCACGAACTGCGACACGTCGGCCGAGGTGCCGGCGGTGGTCGGGATCAGGATCAGCGGCGGGCTCGGCACTCGGATGGTGTCGACCCCTTCGAACTCCAGGATGTGCCGGCCGTGGGCCGCCACGATGCCGATGCCCTTGGCGCAGTCCATCGGGCTGCCGCCGCCAACGGCCACGATCACGTCGCACTGTTCGCTGCGATAGCGCTCGGCGCCGGCCATGACCTCTTCGACCCGCGGGTTGGGCGACACGTCGCTGTACAGGCAGTAATCGATGCCCTGCGCCTGCAGGCTGGCCTCGATGTCGCCGACCCAGCCGGCGGCGATCACGCCAGGGTCACTGACCAGCAGTACCTTGCGCGCGCCGAAGGTCCTGGCGTAATTGGCCACATGGTGCCGACAGCCGGCACCGAAGATGATTTCCGGAGAGACGAATTTACGCAACTGGCTCAGGTTCGGGCTCATGCGACGCCTTCTTGTTCTTTTAAGGTAGCGCCAGCCTAAAGCATCAGGAGGGTTTTGCAATCAGACGATAGGGGGGATGCACAAGGCAGCGCCGGTGCCTTGGGGCACCGGCGCAAGAGGGATCAACGGCTGGCGAAGTACATGGTCACTTCAAAGCCGATACGCAGATCAGTGAACGCGGGTTTTTTCCACATAGGTCCATCCTCTTCTGGCACCACAGGATTGCGGTGCGTCTATTAATACACCGTTGCCGGCGCAGGTCGAATGCTACTTTGGAACAGATTTTCCCACAGCCATCGGGCGTCAGAAGAAGCCCAGCGGATTGATGTCGTAGCTCACCAGCAGGTTCTTGGTCTGCTGGTAGTGGTCGAGCATCATCTTGTGGGTTTCACGACCCACGCCGGACTTCTTGTACCCGCCGAACGCGGCGTGCGCCGGGTACAGGTGGTAGCAGTTGGTCCACACGCGCCCGGCCTTGATGCCACGGCCCATGCGGTAGGCACGGTTGATGTCGCGGGTCCACAGCCCGGCGCCCAGGCCGAACTCGGTGTCGTTGGCGATTGCCAGGGCCTCGGCCTCGTCCTTGAAGGTGGTCACGCCCACCACCGGGCCGAAGATCTCTTCCTGGAACACGCGCATCTTGTTGTGGCCCTTGAGCAGGGTCGGCTGGATGTAGTAGCCGGTCGACAGGTCGCCGGCCAGGCGCTCGCTGGCGCCACCGGTCAGTACCTGCGCGCCCTCTTCGCGGGCGATGTCCAGGTACGAGAGGATCTTGTCGTACTGCTGCTCGGACGCCTGGGCACCAACCATGGTTTCGGTGTCCAGCGGGTTGCCACGCTTGATCTGGGCGATCTTCTTCATCACCACGGCCATGAACGGCTCGTAGATCGATTCCTGTATCACCGCACGCGATGGGCAGGTGCACACTTCGCCCTGGTTGAAGAACGCCAGCACCAGACCTTCGGCGGCTTTCTCGATGAAACTCGGCTCGGCCTGCATGATGTCTTCGAAGAAGATGTTCGGCGACTTGCCGCCCAGTTCCACGGTGCTGGGGATGATGTTCTCGGCAGCGCACTTCATGATGTGCGAGCCCACCGGGGTGGAACCGGTGAAGGCGATCTTGGCGATGCGCTTGCTGGTGGCCAGCGCTTCACCGGCCTCGCGCCCGAAGCCCTGCACGATGTTGAGCACGCCCGGCGGCAGCAGGTCGCCCACCAGCTCGGCGAACACGGTGATCGACAGTGGGGTCTGTTCAGCCGGCTTGAGCACCACGCAGTTGCCGGCGGCCAGGGCCGGGGCGAGCTTCCAGGCGGCCATCAGCAGCGGGAAGTTCCATGGAATGATCTGCCCGACCACGCCCAGCGGTTCATGGAAGTGGTAGGCGGCGGTATTTTCGTTGATCTCGGCTGCGCTGCCTTCCTGGGCACGGATGCAGCCGGCGAAGTAACGGAAATGATCGGCGGCCAGCGGCACGTCGGCATTCAGGGTTTCGCGAATGGCCTTGCCGTTGTCCCAGGTTTCGGCAATGGCCAGCACTTCGAGGTTCTGCTCGATACGGTCGGCAATCTTGAGCAGGATGCGCGAGCGGTCCTGCACGCTGGTACGGCCCCAGGCATCGGCAGCGGCGTGGGCGGCGTCCAGGGCGCGCTCGACGTCTTCGGCGCTGGAACGTGGAAATTCGGCGATGACCTGGGCGTTCACCGGCGAGCTGTTGGTGAAGTACTGGCCGTTCAGCGGGGCAACGAACTCGCCGCCGATGTAGTTGCCGTAACGCGGTTTGAAGTTGACAAGGGCGCCTTCGGTGCCGGGAGCTGCATAGATCATGTTCGGGCCTCTGTTGATCCGGGCCTGTCATGACGACAGGCGGTGTACGGATCTTAGGCAGCCCGGGGCGGCTGACGAATCGCCCTTTGGCAGAGGACAACTCGTCATTTGGTAGTAGGCGCGGGCGCCGCTCCAGGTCCAGGAACAGCGCCCGGGCCGAGCGGCTGTCGATCTGGCTGCGGTAGATCTGGATCACGCGCTCATTGTCGGCGTCTGCCGGCAACTGGTACTGCCCCCCCTCGAACCGCTGTGCGGCGGTTTTCAGATGCGCCGCGGTGTACAGCCCAGGCTCTGCGTCCAGGGTCGCGTAATGAAAGTGCGCCACCCACAGCAACTGCCCCGCCTTGTCGTGGATTTCGTACTCCTGAAGGAAATCCTGGGCATGACCCTTGCGTTTTCGCGTGGGCTTGCGCGGCTGGAGCCTGTGCAGGCTGACCTCGCCCTGGGCCTTGAGGTAGGCCACCCGACTGACCGTCGGCAACTGTGCCAGGGTCATCTGCACGCGCAGACGCCGCCCTTCATCACGCAGGTGCTTGGCCTGCTCGAGCAGGGCCTTGGCTTGCAGCGCCGCATCCTGGCCGGCAGCAGACCGGTCGGTGTCGTTGCCGGCAGTCAATGCCTGTTCGATCTGCCGGGCCAGCTCGTCAAGCGGGCGCGCCTGGTGCGTCAGGATTTCTTCCATCTCCACCGGAAGCATGGCGGTCCTGGCCTGGGCAACGGCGCGCCTGAGCTGCTGCGCCGAGTCGTTCAGCAACCGCGTGGAGCGCTCCAGCAAGCCCGGCAACTGTGCCTGGGTGGCGCGCGCAGGTGCTGGGCGGGGGCGCTCCACCGGCTGCCAGATACCGGCCTCGGCGGTTTCCTCGTAGCGGGCCAGCTCGCGCTGTTCCACCGGGTCGATCACCACCACCACGTCGCTGTCGGCCCCGGCCAGCCGACGCTGCTGGCCCACCACCACGCCGCGGTTGCGGGTGCGTATCAACGTGCGCGAGCGGCTGCCTGAGGCCGGTGGCGCCGAAGGTTGGCGTGGCAGGTCGCGAATCAGCCCGGCCAGTCGCTTCTGGGCAGCATCATGCAGGGCCTGCAGCACCTGCTGGTACTCCTCCACCTGTGCCGCCCCCTGCAAAACCGCGCTGGAGGCCTTGTAAAGCTGGGTGCCCTGCAGTGCACTGGCATAGTGGCGCACACTGCTGTCGAGCATCTGCACCCGTTCCTGATCGGTGAACGCCCCGCCCATCTCGAGCTCCAGTTGCAAGCCCAATCGGGCAGACAACACCGTCTCGTAGATACCCTCGCCTCCGGCGTGCCCGCGGTCTGCCTGCAGCACCAACACCCCCAGCATGTTGATCTGGGACGAACGCCAGGCCTGGACTGACAGCTCTTCACCGCGCATCGCCTCGATCCTGCTTGCCTGGGCCGGGCCGCCGGGCAGGATCTGGCGCAGTTGCCCGGTCAGGCGATCGAGGGCCTGATAGCAGTCGATGATCTGCTCGGTCAGGGTCTTGGCCCCTTCGAGCAGCACCACCAGTTGCCGATAGGTGGGCGAAGTGCCTTCCAGCACCAGTTCGCGCAGACGGTCCTGACCCTGGCCGCCGCGAAGGTTGTTTATGCCGTCCTTGTTATGCATGAACAGGCTTCGCAAGGCGTACAGCAACTGCACGGTAATGCTGGACTCCTCGAACAGGTAGTTGCCCTGCTGGGCGCGAAAGTTTGCCAGGGTTTTAAGCTGGTTCAGTTGCGCATGGCTTTCCCGCGCCTTGGCCAGCCCCTGCCCGTGCCGTCGCAGATCATCCACATAGCGCTGCAATCGCTCGGCCGAGGGCTGCGGCTCCTGTTTCACCACCTCGTCCAGATCGCGCTTGAGCTGCAAGGCGCTGGCCTGGCGCACCGGCTGGTAGTCGTCCAGTTCCTTCTGCAGAACCTCCACGCGAGCCTGGTTGGCCAGGCGCAACTGCTGGATGCGCCGATTCAGCGGCATGCCGCCACGCAAGCGCAAGCCCAGGTCGAATTGCCAGCTGCCATCGGCGGCGTGCCGCAGCCAGGGCCCGGGAGGCTGTTGCGCGTCGCGGATTCGCAGGCCGGCATCCTCCTCCACCACGGGGTAGACCTGCCCGCTGACACCCACCCACAGACGGTCCTCATGCAGGTACAACCCCTGCCAGGGCCCGTGGCTGATCGGTGCCCCCAGCCCCTCGCGGCCCTGCACGCGCTGCAGGGGCACCAGCCGCGCGCGCTGTTCGCCGCTCAGTCGGTCCGCCGCCGCTGCCCAGCTGAAATCCAGGCTGTCCAGCGCCTGGCCCGAGGGCGAAGCAAGGGCATGGCCGAACTCGGGCTCCAGCACCTGGGCCAGCGGCGACTCGCCCCTCTGCGCAGGGGTTGAGAGCTTGAGCCGGGTGGTGTCGGTCCTGCTCGCCAGCAACGTCAGCGCCAGGTTGAACAACCATCCCGCCAGCTGCCCGTCACCCTCGCTCTGGTGTTGCTGCAAGGTATCGCGCAGGCCTGCCGTCAGTTGCACCAGCCAGCCGGCCACCGCAACCGGGCCATTGCACAGTGGCAACAGCGTGTTGAACATCAGCCAGCCCAGTTCGGCATAGGCCGCCCAGCGCTGTTCGCTGGATGACTGCGAGCCGGCCCGGGCGCGGGCCACCAGTTCCTGGGCGCAGCTACGGTACAGATGCACCAGCGGGTCGCCGTCGATCAGCGCGTCGCTGAACGACGCCGGGGCCGGCACCTGAAGGGGAGCGAAGTCCGAGCCAGGCAGGAAGCGCACCGTATGCGGCTGCTCCAGCCCGCCACGCGCGTACACCGGCTGTGCCTTGGCAGGCAGCCGCGCCAGCAGATCGTCGTGCAGCGCGCCGGGCTCGCACAACCGCTCGAACAAGGCCTGGCGCGAGCTGAACTCCTGCAGCGGCTCGCGGTGCAGTGGGCGATACAGCAGGCACGGCCCCTGGCGCGGGTCGCGGCCCTCGACCAGGTAAGCATTGAGCGCGACATCGGGGTGTGCACCCGCCTCGCGCAACAGGCCCAACGGACGCAGCACCGCGTCGGTTTCCTCGCCACGGCACAGTGCCATGACACGCCGGGCACTCAGTGCACTAACCCCTTCGCGTTGACGCAGGTAATACTCCAGCACCAGCATCGGCAGTTGTTCGCGCAACTGATCGACGAACAGCTGCTGGCGACTGGCCGACTGCACAGGGTCATCCAGCAGGCTGTGCTGCAACAGGTCCGGGTAGGTCTGGCCCACGTCCAGGCGGGTGACCTGGGCCTTGATGAATGCAAGATCCAGCCATGTCGGCAGCACTGCGCCGCTGCGGCTGCGCAAGGTGACGCTGCCTGCCCTGAGCAGCCCCAGGTTGCCCACCGCCAGTTGGGCCAGGTTCAGCGTCACCTCGCGAATGCTGCCCGCCGGGGCAAAATCCCCCCCACTGCCGCCGGCGCCGGCAATCACCTGGCGGTTGACCAGCTCGACATCCTCCAGCTCGGCACGGGTGAAGCCCGGGTGCCCGGCACGCACCGCCGCCTGCCACTGGGCCCAGGCGTACTCCGGCATGCCGGGCAGGTCATGCAGGAACGACTGCCCGCCACTGCGCTGCTGCACCCGCGCCAGGCGCACCAGCATCTCGGTGTACTGCAGGCGCGGCGCATCGTCAGCGTCGCGCAACCACGTCGGCAACAGCCCGCGCAGGCTGGCCAGGGTCTGGCGCTCGCTCACATCGCACACCTGCACCAGCGAGGTGGCTTCGTCCAGGCGCGCGACCAGCGTCTGCACCGGGTCGACCTGCGAATCGAGAGGTGCGGCGGCGATGGCATCGATCAGGCGCAATTGCTGTTCGAACAACAACCGCGCCTGGGCCTGGAAAATCGACAGTTCGGTCTGGTACAGGTTGAGCTTGAAGGTGCCCGAAGCCTGCGCGCCCCAGCCCCTGGCCAATGCCTCCAGCAGTGCCTGGCGCGAATCGAAGCGATACAGCCCACCCGCCAGGGTGTAGAGCACCACGACAGTGCGCAACTGGCCGAGCACCTGGCGCTCGATCAGCACCGCGCTGGCCAGTTCAGGGTCCAGCCCGCCACCGGGTTCGGCATCCAGGCACAGCAGCGACACGCGTACATCCGCGCCGTTGCCGAACTGCGCGCGCTGCGTCGCCCGTGGATAGATGCCGACCATCGTCGCCGTGGCCAGCTCCAGCCCGTCCAGCACGCCAGCCCCTCGGGCCAGTTCGCAGGCACTGGAAAAACGGCTTTTGAGGTAATCGGCCAGCCAGTCCCAGCGCGCGGTCTGGCCCGGCTCGGCCTGGCCCCAGTAACGGCTGAGCACACGCTTGTATTCATCGAGCAGCAACGGCCCGCATTCATTGAGCAGGGTTTCGACCGCGTGCAGGTCGACATCGGCGGCCTGCGGATACTCGGCGCCGCGCTGCAGGGTGAGGTAGTCCAGCCCGCTGGCCAGGTTGAGGCAGGTGCGTTCGCAATAGCGCCGTATCAGGGCATCGGCCAGCGAATCGAGCCGCGCGCCCTGCCCCGGCCGTCCCCTGACCAGGGTCAAGGCCGATGGCGCCGGGCCCTTGATCCCGCGCACCTGCCATTGCTGCGCGCACACCTGCGCAGCCACGGCGTGCAACGAGGGCCGGGTGACCATCTGGCGGCCGATGGGGCCGCACAGCGAAGCGTGTGTGGCCAACTGCCCGAAAAGCGTATCTGCTGCATCCATGATGCGACTTCCTTGTGAGTAAAGAAGCCGCAGTACAGCGTCACGCCCTGCCGGGCAGGTGGTAGATGTTGCTCAGCGGTCCTTGAACTGAGCCTCGCGCTTGGCGATGAACGCCGCCATGCCTTCCTTCTGGTCTTCGGTGGCAAACGCGGCATGGAACACCCGGCGCTCGAAGCGCACGCCTTCGGACAGGCTCACCTCGAAAGCACGGTTGATGCTCTCCTTGACCATCATCGCCACCGGCACCGACTTGCTGGCGATCTGTGCCGCCACCTTGAGGGCCTCCTCGAGCAGCTGCTCCTTGGGCACGATACGCGCCACCACGCCGGCACGCTCGGCCTCCTCGGCCCCCATCATGCGCCCGCTCAGGCACAGCTCCATGGCCTTGGCCTTGCCCACCGCGCGGGTCAGGCGCTGGGTGCCGCCCATGCCCGGCAACACGCCCAGGTTGATTTCAGGCTGACCGAACTTGGCATTGTCGGCGGCCAGGATGAAGTCGCACATCAGTGCCAGCTCGCAACCACCGCCCAGGGCGAAGCCGGACACCGCGGCGATGATCGGCTTGCGGCGGTTGGCGATGCGGTCGCTGTCGCTGAACAGGTCGTCGATGTAGATCTGCGGGTAGCTCAGCTCGGCCATTTCCTTGATATCGGCACCGGCGGCGAAGGCTTTCTCCGAACCGGTCAGCACCACGCAGCCGATGTTCGGGTCGGCTTCGAGCTGGTCCAGCGCCTGGTTCAGCTCGCGCACGATCTGCGCGTTGAGGGCGTTGAGCGCCTGGGGCCGGTTGAGGGTGATCAGGCCGACCTTGCCACGGATGTCCAACAGAATGGTTTCGAAACTCATGCAAGCTGCTCCCTTCAAAGATTGCGCGCAATGACCATGCGCTGAATGTCGCTGGTGCCTTCGTAGATCTGGCAAACCCGCACGTCACGGTAGATCCGCTCCAGCGGGAAGTCGCTCAGATAGCCATAACCGCCCAGGGTCTGCAAGGCATCGGAACAGACCTTTTCGGCCATTTCCGAAGCAAACAGCTTGGCCATCGAGGCCTCCACCAGCGCCGGGCGCCCGGCATCACGCAAGGCGGCGGCATGATGCACCATCTGCCGGGCCACGGCGATGCGCGTGGCCATGTCGGCCAGGCGAAACGCCACCGCCTGGTGTTCGATCAGGGGCTTGCCGAAGCTCTCGCGTTCGCGCGCATAGTCACGTGCCACCTCGAACGCGGCCCGCGCCATGCCCACCGATTGCGCGGCAATACCGATGCGCCCGCCTTCCAGGTTGGCCAGGGCGATCCGGTACCCCTCGCCCTCCTCGCCCAGGCGATTGGCCAGCGGCACACGCACGTTCTCGAAGACGATCTGGCAGGTATCGGAGGCATGCTGGCCGAGCTTGTCCTCCACCCGCGCCACCTGGTAGCCAGGCGAGTCGGTGGGCACGATAAAGGCACTGATGCCGCGCTTGCCGGCTGCCGGGTCAGTCACCGCGAACACGATCACCACGCCGGCATTCTGCCCCGAGGTGATGAACTGCTTGCAGCCGTTGAGCACATAGTGATCGCCCTCGAGGCGCGCACGGGTTTTCAGGCTGCTGGCATCGGAGCCCGCCTGGGGCTCGGTCAGGGCAAAGGCACCGAGCATCGCGCCCGTGGCCAGCGGCGTCAGAAACTGCTGCTTCTGCTGCTCGCTGCCGAACTTGAGGATCGGCACGCAGCCCACCGAGTTGTGCACGCTCATGATGGTCGAGCAGGCACCATCGCCGGCGGCGATTTCCTCCAGGGCCATGGCGTAGGCGACATAGCCGGTGTCGCTGCCGCCCCACTGCTCCGGCACCAGCATGCCGAACAGGCCCAGCTCGGCCATCTGCTCGATAGCCTCCCGCGGGAAGCGGTGCTCGCGGTCCCACTGCTCGGCAAAGGGCCGCAGGCGCTCCTGGGCAAACTGGCGAACGGCGTCGCTGATCTGCTGTTGTTCATCGTTGACTAGCATGGTGCACCTCAGTCCAGACACTCGACAGCCATGGCCGTGGCCTCGCCACCGCCGATGCAGATGGCCGCTATGCCGCGGCGCAGGCCCTTCTGGCGCAGCGCGGCAAGCAGGGTCACCAGAATACGCGCGCCCGATGCGCCGATGGGGTGGCCCAGGGCGCAGGCGCCGCCGTGGATGTTGACCTTGTCGTGGGGCAGGTCCAGCTGCTTCATCGCCGCCAGGGTGACCACCGCGAACGCCTCGTTGATTTCGAACAGGTCGACCTCGGCCAGGCTCCAGCCGGTGCGCTTGAGCAGCGCATCGATGGCGCCGATCGGCGCGGTGGGGAACAGTGCAGGCTCGTCGGCGAACGCCGCATGCCCGTGGATCACCGCCAGTGGCTTGAGGCCGCGCTGCTCGGCCTGGGACCTGCGCATCAGCACCAGCGCCGCCGCACCGTCGGAAATCGAGCTGGAGTTGGCTGCCGTGACCGTACCGCCTTCGCGAAACGCCGGCCTGAGCTGCGCGATCTTGTCCAGGCGGGCCTTGGGCGGCTGTTCGTCGTGGCTGACCAGGCGGGTCTGCCTGCCCTCGGTCACCTCCACCGGCACGATCTCGGCGGCAAAGCTGCCGTTCTCGATCGCCTGTTGCGCACGGGTCAGCGAGGCAATCGCAAAGTCGTCCTGAGCCTGGCGGCTGAAGCCCTGGGCCTGGGCGCAGTCCTCGGCAAAGGTGCCCATCAGGCGACCCTTGTCGTAGGCATCTTCCAGACCGTCGAAAAACATGTGGTCGATGACCTTGCCGTGCCCCATGCGGTAGCCGCTGCGCGCCTTGTCCAGCAGGTACGGGGCGTTGGACATGCTCTCCATGCCGCCGGCCACCACCACCTCGGCAGTACCGGCCAGCAGCAGGTCATGGGCCATGATCGCGGCTTGCATGCCCGAGCCGCACATCTTGTTCAGGGTGGTGCAGGTGGTGCCCTTGTCCAGGCCGGCCCCCAGGGCCGCCTGGCGTGCCGGGGCCTGGCCGAGACCGGCCGGCAGCACGCAGCCGAACAGCACCTGGTCGACGCTGTCGGCAGCCACGCCCGCACGCTCGACGGCTGCGCGAATGGCGGCAGCGCCCAGTTGCGGTGCAGTCAGGCTTTTGAGATCGCCCTGCAGGCCGCCCATGGGCGTGCGCACGGCGCTGACGATTACGATGGGATCATGGGACATGCTCATGCGGTTCTCCTGAATTACTTGGCAGCCATGCGCAAGGCACCGTCGAGGCGGATCACCTCGCCGTTGAGCATGCTGTTTTCAATGATGTGACGCGCCAGCGCCGCGTACTCCTGCGGGCGGCCCAGACGCGGCGGGAACGGCACGCCGGCCGCCAGCGAGTCGCGTACTTCCTGGGTCATGCCGGCCATCATCGGGGTTTCGAAGATGCCCGGCGCGATGGTCATCACGCGGATACCGAAGCGCGCCAGTTCGCGGGCGGCCGGCAGGGTCAGGCTGGCAATCGCGCCCTTGGAGGCAGCGTAGGCCGCCTGGCCGATCTGCCCGTCATAGGCGGCGATGGAGGCGGTATTGATGATCACCCCGCGCTCGCCGTCGGCGTCGGCACCGCCTTCGGCCATGGCCGCTGCCACCAGGCGCAGCAGGTTGAAGCTGCCGATCAGGTTGACGTTGATCACCCGGCTGAAGCTGTCCAGGCCGTGCGGCCCCTGCCTGCCCAGGACCTTCTCGGCGCCGACGATGCCGGCACAGTTCACCAGCCCGTGGAGGCTGCCAAAGGCGCTGACGGCTGCGTCCACGGCGGCCTTGGCCGGGGCCTCCTGACTGATGTCGGCCACGGCGAAACGGGCCTTGTCACCCAGGGCTTGCGCCTTGGCTGCAACGGCCTCGCCGTTAAGGTCCACCAGCATCACCTGGGCACCGGCGCCGATCAGCATCTCGGCGGTGGCGGCGCCCAGCCCGGAGGCGGCGCCGCTGACGATGAAGTTCTTGTTGGCAATTTGCATAAGGGGTCCTCAGGCGCTGGCGACGGGCGCCGGCGCGGTGTGTTGTTTGGCTATTTCCTGATTGCGCAGGATGAAACGCTGCAGCTTGCCGCTCGGGGTCTTGGGCAGCTCGCCGACAAATTCGATTTCGCGCGGGTAGGCATGTGCATAAAGGCGCTGGCGCACATGCTGGCGCAGGTTTTCGGCCAGCTCCGGCGTGCCCTCCACGCCGCTGGCCAGCACCACGAACGCCTTGATCAGTTCGGTGCGCTCCGGGTCCGGCTTGCCGACCACGGCGGCCTCGATCACCGCCGGGTGCTCGATCAGCGCGCTTTCCACATCGAACGGCCCGACCCGATACCCGGAGGTGGTGATCACGTCGTCGCTGCGCCCGACAAAGCTGATGCTGCCGTCCTGGTTCAGCTCCACCGTGTCGCCGCTGAGGTAGTACTTGCCGACGAAGGCCTTGGTCTGCACCCCGTGGTAGCCACCGAACCAGCACAGCGGTGACTGCTCGCGGTCCACCGCGAGGATGCCGGGCTGGCTGGGCGGCAGTTCGTGCTGCTGTTCATCAAGCACAACGATGCGATGACCCGGGATGGCAAAGCCGGCCGAGCCCAGGTGCACCGGGTGACGCAGGCCGTGGTGGTTGCACAGCACCATGCCCAGTTCGGTCTGGCCATAGTGATCGTGGATGGTCACCTGCAGGTGTTCGGCGAACCAGCGGATCACTTGCGGGTTGAGCGGTTCGCCGGCGCTGCTGACCACCCGCAGGCGGCCCTTGATCGGCTCGGCGAAGGCCTGGCCGGCAGCGATCAGCATGCGATAGGCCGTGGGCGACCCGGCCAGGTTGGTGATGGCGTACTTGTCGATCACCCGGCAGGTACTTTCGACACTGAACGGGCCGTCGAAGAAGGTGGTGGCCTGGCCCAGCGCCAGCGGCCCGGTGACGGCGTAGTACAGGCCGTAGGCCCAGCCGGGGTCGGCCAGGTTCCAGAAGTTGTCTTCGGGGCGCAGGTCGATGGCGTCGCGCATGTAGCCCTGAAACGCCACGATGGCCCGCAACGGCACCTCCAGCGGCTTGGCCGGGCCGGTGGTGCCGGAGGTGAACATCAGCAGGAAGGGGGCCTCCCCGGACAACAGCACAGGCGCGCAGTCGGCGCTGGCAGCGTCGAGGGCAGTGTGAAAATCCAGGTCGCCGCTGCCGGCCTGGGCATCGACGGTAATGATCCGCGCACAGCCCTCGACCTCGTCGAGCTTCGGGCGGTTGGTGCGGTCGGTGACCACCACGCGGGCGCCGGAACTGTGCAGGCGGTGCTCGATGGCCTTGGGCCCGAAGGCAGTGAACAGCGGCTGGTAGACTGCCCCCAGGCGCCAGGTGGCGAGCACCGTGACCAGCAGCTCGACGGTGCGCGGCAGCAGCCCCGCCACCCGGTCGCCCGGCCCCACGCCCTGCGCCTTGAGCACATTGGCCAGGCGTGCGGCGCGCTGCTGCAGGTCGGCAAAGGTGTACTGCGCGCAGGCCCCGTCGTGGCGCTCCCAGTACAAGGCCACGCCGCCCTCGGCGGCGTGCCGGTCGCAACACTCGACGCAGGCGTTGAGCGCACCCAGGTTGCCCGCCAGCACGGCATCGGCAGTGTGCAGGTAATCGAAAGCACGCTGCGCGTCGTGGTAATCACGCATTGCCAGACTCCTCGTTTCTTATTGTTGGAATAGAACGAATGATCTGACGATAGTCGCGCCACCAGCGCGCAGCGACAATGGCCAAAGCTGTCAATCTGGATGACTGGTTTGGCCACTGCCTGCACAGCCCCCAGCGCTAGCCCGCAGGCGGCGCGGCAGCCTCCAGCGCCGCCTGGGTCAGGCGCAATGCCAGCGCCTGCACTGCCGCCTCGCGTTCGCTGCGCAATGCGTTCATTCGCGTCAGGTACACCCCTTCCTGCAGCGTGCCCTGTTGCGCGGCCAGCACCTCGAGTCGATCCCAGAACGGTTGTTCGACCTGCTCGAACTCGCCTTCGTGAGCCTGGCGCAGGTAGGCCAGCCAGAAATCCCGGCCGCTGATGAACGTTGCCAGCTGGTCGGTCTGCTCGGCAGCCAGCACGACCCGCTGGGCCTCGTGTATCTGTGCCGGGGCCACGGCGGCCACTTCGGCGAACTGCATGTTGCGCGGTTGCCCGGGCAGGTCCAGTGCAGCGGCCAGACGGGTGCGATAGGCCAGGCTCACCTCGACCTCGTCCACCCCACGCGCCTCCTGCGTCCTGGCCTGGATGTCGGCACGCGCGAACTGTTCGACCTGTTCAAGACGAAACAGACGCCGCGCAAAGGCGAGCAACGCTTCGCCCTGCTGCTCGTTCGGGCTGTCCGCGCGCACGGTCTGAAACAGCAAATACCGCACTTCGAGCGCACTGTAGGTGGACGACACGCTGTCCACGCACGTGGTCGGGCTGGCCGCCAGTTCGAACAGTTCCTCGCGCAGCGCCGTGTGCTGCGCCATCGCCTCGAGCATGCGCCACACGCGCTGGTCCAGTTCGGCCCGGGTATGCTGGAAATCCGCCGACCCGGTCAGTTCGGTCAGCAACTGGAAGAAGTCTGCGGCGCCAGGCTCTGCAATCAGGCTGTCCCAGTAACGGCTGCGCACATCCAGCTGCGCCTCGTTCGCCAGCTCCAGCCACATTGCGCGGGCTTGCGCAGTCGTTTCAGCACGTACCATGACACCAGCCGCAGCCTCCACCACGGGCAGCAACTGCTGCAGATCGTTGATGCGGTCCCAGGTGGCTTGCGGCAGGGGGTTACGCTGGAGCAGGTAGATGTTCAGCGACTCGGGCACGAAGAACGTCTCCGGCAACTGGGTGATGAGGTTGTCGCGCAAGTCGACCACATCCAGAAACGGACATTCGAGCAACCCGGTCGGGAACAGCTGCAGGCGCGTACTGCGCAACCACACGTGGCGCAAGTTGTACATGCCGGCCATGTTCGGCAGGATCTCGATGGGATTGTTGTCCAGGTTCAGCACTTCAAGCCGATGCAGGGACGCAAGGGTATTGACCCCGGTGTTGCGCAGGTTGATCTGGTTGAGGTTCAGGTTCACCTCACGCAACCAGTTCATGCCGTTCAAGGCAGGCGGTATGCGCCCGAAGCGGTTGTTGGCCAGGTTGAGCCAGCGCACGCCGACAAAGCGTTGCAGGAAGCTGTTCGACAGCTCGGTCAGCCCCATGCCCACCAGGCTCAGGTCTATCACGTGGGAAAAATCGATACCGGCCCCCAGCGGCGGCAGATGCCCCACCGGCATCGCCACCAGGTTCAGGCGATAGCCGATCAGCGTGCCACCCCCATTGGTCACGCGATCGGTCTGTCGTCGCCAGCACCGGCGCAGCTCATCGGCCACCAGGCGTCGCCACTCGCGGGACTGGCCAAAGACCTCCCGACACCACAGCTGCAGGCTCGCATCGAGGCGCTGGTACTGGTCCAGCAGGCGCATCAGTGCCGTCATCGGTTCAACCGAGCCCCCCTGCAGTTCGGTCAGAAGCACATCGATCTGGAGTTGGTCATAGCCCGGGAACAGCACACGCACCACACTGACCAGGGACCGTCGTGTCGCACTGCCCCGGCCACTGAGCGGATACCCGATGCGACCGTCGGGCAAGCGCTGGGGCGGGCTGAAGCGCCCGGCCGAGCGCGCCTGTCCGATCAGTTGCGCGGCCTCGGAGGGATTGGCCAGGGCCCGCGCAGCCAGGGCCTGGCGCATTTGTGCCGCGCTGTCATGACGCGTCCAGCCCAGGGCGCGACGCTGCTCGCGCGTCAGGCAGCAGGCAATCGCCTCGAACATCCCCTGGGGCGCCGGTATTTCGTCGTCGAGCTCGTAGCCTTCAGTGTCGTACACCGAAAACTGCCCGTCGCGACGCACCAGCACGCGGGTCTGGCGGGTATCGCTGAGTGACAACTGGCGCTCGATCACCCGCCCGCTGGACGAACCTTCGCGCAGCTCCAGGTTCAGCCCGTCGGGCCAGGCCGGCATGCGTCGCAGCAAGCCGAAGGCCAGGCCCACGCTGTCGTCACTGTGCACGTTCTGCAGGCACAACCCCTCCAGCGCCCTGCTCAATCGCGCCTCACGCAAGGTGTGGCGTGCCTGCTCGGCGACCGCCAGGGGAATGCGCCGAGTCTGATCCATCATCTGGCGCTGCGTGGCATCGGCCTGCTCTGCCAGCGCCTGGGCATAGCGTCGCGCCAGCCCGGGAAAGTCACGTTGCAACAGGCTCACACGGCTATCGGCAGCGGTCAGCGTGGCCGCCTCAAGGTACTCGAACAGTTCGAAGCGCAAGCGCGGCATCTGCTCCCAGATGTGATCGAGCTCCGAGTCCTGCCCCGCGTCTTCGACACCCTGCAGATGCTCCCTGCAGAAGGCATGGAGCTCAGGGTCCAGGCCCTGGGCATCGGTTTGCCGGTGCAGGCGCTCGAAGAATGTCGAGATGCGCGTATCGATACCGAAGCGGACCAGGGTATCGCGCAGGCGAACCGGCATGCCCCGGTTCTCCACGTGCAGGCCGCGCAAACGCGCCTCGTCCATACCGGCAATCACCATGACCTGGTCGATCTGCGCATCGCTCAGCCCTTCGGCCAGCGGGCCCAGGCGCCGCATCAGCAGGGCATTGCCCGCCCACTGCAGCGCATGCTCGCCAGGAAGGCGCCAGGCGCCTTCGCCATTGGTTTCCAGGCCGGGCGAGTAGGCTTCGGCACGCTGCGGGTGCACCATAACCCAGCGCCCATCGCGCTGCTGAACCTGATAGGTCTGCCCTTCATGCCTGAGCCACAGCGCGCCTGCATCCTCATACAAGCCATCGCCGCGCGGCACCAGGGTTTCAGGCAAAGGGTGGGCATGACGGTAGCTTGCCAGGTCTTCGTTCCACAGCCTGTATTGGTCCGTGCTGCGCACTATCGGCATGAGGCCGTCGACGAAGGCCGACCGTTTGGCCACCGCCACCAGGCCCGCCACACCCGCCCCTGTTGCAACGCTGGCCAGCACGTTTTCGGCCACGCCGGTCAGATGCGCCAGGGCCTCCTTGCGCTGGCCCTTGCTCCAGTCGACGGCGCCCTCATAGACCTCGCCCAGCAACTGCCCGACGCTACTGAGCAGCATGATCTGGGCAACCCCGGGGACGAACGAGGCCGCTATGCCGAGCAGGGTTTCACCTGCGGCCAGGTAGGCCTCGCGACGTGCTTCGGCCAGCGCATCGTCGACCCTGGCCGTAGGCACGGCAAGCACCGCTGCGTCGGCCTTGAGCCGGGCGATACGCCATTGCGCAAGGCTGGCGAACAACTCTCCGGCCAGCGGGTAATCGAGCAGCTCCAGGTCCGGGCGCGCCGCGTCTCGCTGCGCCTGCCAGGCCGCGCCGAAAGCTGCACGCTCCTGCAGGCTGATCAGGCTCTGGAAGTAGCTCAGGTAATCAGCCGATTTCAAGGCCAGGCCCAGATCGGTTGCACAGGCATACCAGGTCGGATACTGACGCAGCGGGCGCTGCGGATCGCCAGGCAGAAACACCACCACCTGGCGCACCAGGCCGGCCTCGGTCCAGCGTATCGCCCCCTCCAGGGGTTCGCCACGGGCCAGAAAGGCGACCGCGCCCTGTACCTGCTGCCCCAGCACCTCGATGCTGCGCACCCTTACCGGGTGCTCGGCGTAAGTCACCTGGCTCGCCCCGTCGACCACCTGGCGCAGCATGCGGTAGGCCACCTCGTCGATGTCCTTTTTCAGGTAGCCGACCTGGGCGGCCACATCCAGCTGATCGCGCTGTTCGCGGGCCAGCAGCGCATGGCGCTGGCGCTTGAGTGCGTCATCCGGCGGGTCGAGCACACTGTCCAGATGAGCCTGATACTTCTGGCCCAGGTCCAGCGTGCGGCACAGGCCGGCAAACCGCTCGGGCGCGACGCCCAGTGCCTGACCCGCAGACACGATCGCCGTGCCGCGAAAGAATCCCCAGTAGCCGCCGGCAGTCTCGCTGAAGTTCTGCAGGGCACGCTGCAACAGCGGGCTCTGGATCTCGATCGCCTCCAGATAAGGCATGGGCGTGACCGAAAGCCCCGGGCGGTACTGACGCAGGCGCACTTCCTTCCAGTGCGCCGCACGCGTGTCCAGTTGCAGCCCCAGGGTGTCGCGCAAGGCCTTGTCCAGCAGGGGCGCAGCGAACACGTCGGGCGACTGCAGGAGCTGGAACAACTCGGTCAACGCTTCAAGCGACGCCTGATGCCGGATCAATGCAGCGCTCACTGCGCGCGCCTGGTCCCTGGATGCCGTGCGCAGCCAACCCGGCAGGCGTTCGGCGATGAATTGATCGAGAATGGTGGGATCGTCTGTGGTGCCGGTGGTTTTGCGGGTGCTCGAGGTCGGGCTCATGGCGCCTGCTCCATCAAGGGGTGGGCACCCAGACTAGGAACAGCCCCGCCGGCAAGGGAGCGGGAAGGCTTGCCTCGCGGCCTCAGCCCGAACCCAGCACGAGGCTGCGGTAATGCCCGGGGTTGCACCCCGACCACTTGCGAAAGGCCTTGTAGAACGAACTGGTGTCGGCAAACCCCAGGCGTTCGGCGATCTCCACGTAGCTGACCTGCGCATCGGCCAGCCAGCCGATGGCCAGCTCGCGGCGCACGCTGTCCTTGAGGGCCTGGTAGGTCTGGCCCTGCTCGGCCAGGCGTCGACGCAGGGTGGAGGCCGACAGGCACAGCTGCTGGGCCAGTGCCTCGGCATCCGGCCACTGGCTGGCGGGCAACTGGCGCAGGTCGTCGCGGATCCGCCGCGCCAGGCTGGTGGGGTCGCGGTACTTCACCAGAATGTTGGCCGGCGCCTCGGCCAGAAAACGCTGCAGCTCTTCGGGTGTGCGCCTGAGCGGCAGGTCCAGGCAATCGGCAGCGAAAATCAGCCGCGTGCGTGGGCGCTCGAACTGCAGGTTCTGTGAAAACATCACGCGGTAGTCATCGCAGTAGTCCGGCTCGGCGCAGCGCAATTCGATGGCCAGAATCGGAATGCGCCGACCCGCCAGCCAGCAGGCCACACCATGCACGATCATCCAGAAGGTGAAATAGGTGAAGGGGCGGCGCGGCGCCTCGGCGGGTTCGCCGATCACGATTTCAGCCAGGCTTTGCTGGCGCACCAGCACCGGGTGCAGGTGCTCGAGCATCAGCGACAGAAACCCCAGCGCGCACTCCAGGCCCGCGCCCAGGGTCGGCTGGGCCATGGACGAGCGGCAGATGAACGCCAGGCTGCCGCTGCGCAGCCCGCGCGGGTCCATGCAGAAGAACTCGTCGTTGCAGCGACGCGCCAGCAGCCGCCACAGCCGGGCATAGGCACTGGCCGGCACGCGGGCCTGGGGCTGCTCCAGTTGCTGCGGGTCGATCCCCACCCGCTGCAGCAACGCCGCAGCCGCCGCGCCGGGTGCGCTGCTTTGCAACAGGGCCTCGCGCACCAGTTGCATGGAGATGGTGTCTTTCTCCTTCATCGACCCTCACTCGTGTTGCAGGTGGTGTGTGCCGGCCATCTTAGGGGGCCGACGGCAAAACGCCAACGCCGTGTCATGCCGATGACGCCAGCCCGAGAAAGGCCTGGATCAGGCGCAACTCGCGGCGCCGCTCCAGGCAACCGAGCATGTGCTGGTTGACCAGCCCTGGCCCCTCTATGGGCCGGGCCACCACCCGCGGATCGTGGCTGGTCTCCATCGACGAGACGATACCCAGCCCCAGCTGCGCGGCCACCGCCTCGGTCACCGCTTCGCGGCTGTCGAGCTCCAGCAGCACCCGTGGCTGCACCCCGGCCCGGGCACAGGCCTGATCGAAGGTGCGCCGGGTGATCGAGCCGGGTTCGCGCAGCACCATGATCTGCTGGTCCAGTTCGGCAAGGGGCAACTCGGGGCGGCTGGCCCAGCGATGGCCGGCCGGCAGCAAGGCACAGATACGCGACGGGCCCAGGGCCTGCAGGTGCAGGCCCTTGCGCGGTTCGACCTCGGTCAGCACGGCCACGTCGGCATGCTCGGACAGCAGCGCCGCCAGGGTTTCCTGGGCATTGCCCAGACGCAGGTTGACCGTGATGCCGGGGTAGCGCACGCGCAGCTGGGCCAGCATCGGCATGACCTGGTGTGGCCCGTCGGCGGCAACTTCCAGGCGCCCGGTAAGCAACTGGCGGTTGGCTTCGAGCATCACCTGCGCCTCCTCGGCCAGGCCGAACATCGCGCGGGTGATGGCGGCCAGGCGGGTGCCCTCCTCGGTCAGCTCCACACGCCGCGCAGTGCGCCGCAGCAGGGTGATCTGGTAATGCTCCTCGAGTGCCTTGATGTGCCCGGTGACCGCTGGCTGGCTGATGAACAGGCGCGCGGCAGCGCGAGTAAAGCTGCCCTCGCGGGCCACCGCATCGAAAGCGCGAAGCTGGAACAGGTTCATATCTATCGGCCTGACTTATGGTTGGCATAACGACAAACAATTTGATTGATGAAGCGCGCAATTGCAACGTAGGCACCGTAGTTTCAGCCCACCGCTTGCGAGGAGCATCGCCATGACCCACACCCCCGTCCTGCTGACGCCGGGCCCCCTGACCACCTCGGCACGCACGCGGCAGGCGATGATGCTCGACTGGGGCTCATGGGACCGCGAATTCAACACCTTGACCGCCAACCTGTGCCAGCAGTTGCTGAGCATCGTCAATGGCCACGCCAGCCACCACTGCGTGCCACTGCAAGGCAGCGGCACCTTCGCCGTGGAGGCGGCCATCGGCACGCTGGTGCCCCGTGACGGCAAGGTGCTGGTACTGGTCAACGGCGCCTATGGGCAGCGCCTGGCCAGGATCTGCCAGGTGCTGGGCCGCGCATTCACCATCTTCGAGACCGCCGAAGACCAGCCCACCACCGCCGCCGATGTCCAACGCCTGATCCGCGCCGATGCCAGCATTACCCACGTGGCGCTGATTCACTGCGAAACCAGTACCGGCATCCTCAACCCGCTGGCGCAGATCGCCCAGGTCGTCGCCGATCACGGCAAGCGCCTGATCATCGACGCCATGAGCTCGTTCGGCGCCCTGCCGATCGACGCGGCCCAGGTGCCTTTCGACGCCCTGATCGCGGCGTCCGGCAAGTGCCTCGAAGGTGTACCGGGCATGGGCTTCGTGTTCACCGACAAGGCCGCACTGGCTGGCGCCGAGGGCAACTCGCCGTCGCTGGCCTTGGACCTGCATGACCAGCATGCCTACATGGCCCGCACCGGCCAGTGGCGCTTCACCCCGCCCACCCACGTGGTGGCGGCGCTGCACGAGGCGCTGCTGCAGTACCACGAGCAAGGCGGCCTGGCGGCGCGCCACCAGCGCTATGCAAGCAACTGCAAGACCCTGCTCGACGGCATGGCGGCCATCGGCTTGCGCAGCTTTCTGCCCGCTGCCATCCAGGCCCCGATCATCGTCACCTTCCACGCCCCGCGTGACCCGCGCTACCAGTTCGCGGACTTCTACGAACGGGTCAAGGCCAAGGGGTTCATCCTCTATCCCGGCAAGCTGACCCAGGTCGAGACATTCCGCGTGGGCTGCATCGGCTGCGTCGGCCCCCACGAGATGCGCGCCGCGGTTCGGGCCGTGGCCGATGCGCTGCGGGAAATGGAAGTGCTGCACATCTGATTCCGTTTTATCCCCCTTTTCTGCGGTATACCGAACAAGGAACGCAATGATGAACTACAGCAACCCCACACAGCTGCAAGCGGCCATTCTCGACTGGGCCGGAACCGTGGTCGACTTCGGCTCGTTCGCCCCCACGCAGATCTTCGTCGAGGCCTTTGCCGAATTCGATGTACAGGTGTCCATCGAGGAGGCCCGCGGCCCCATGGGCATGGGCAAGTGGGACCATATCCGCACGCTGTGCGACCAGCCGCAGATTGCCGAGCGCTATCGCGCGGTGTTCGGCCGCGTGCCGAGCGATGATGACGTGACGGCGCTCTACAACCGCTTCATGCCGCTGCAGATCGAAAAGATCGCCACCCATTCGGCGCTGATCCCCGGCGCACTGCAGACCATCAGCGCTCTGCGCCGGCAGGGCCTGAAGATCGGTTCGTGCTCCGGCTATCCGAAGGTGGTGATGGACAAGGTAGTGGAACTGGCTGGGCACAATGGCTATGTGGCCGACCATGTGGTGGCCACCGACCAGACCCCCAACGGTCGCCCGTGGCCGGCCCAGGCGCTGGCCAACGTGATTGCGCTGGGTATCGACGATGTGGCGGCGTGCGTGAAGGTGGACGACACCGTACCGGGCATTCTGGAAGGGCGTCGTGCCGGCATGTGGACCGTGGCGCTGGTGTGCTCGGGCAACGCGCTGGGGCTGACCCATGAAGGCTACCTGGCGCTGGATGCCGAGCAACTGGCCAGCGAGCGTGCGCGCATTCATGCACTGTTCGAAGGGTCACGCCCGCACTACCTGATCGACACCATCAATGACCTGCCGCAGGTGGTGGAGGATATCAATCGGCGTTTGGCGCAGGGTGAGATGCCGCAGGGGGTATAGACCGCGTTGGGGCTTTCGCCGGCAAGGCCGGCTCCTGCAATCGGCAAGGCGGCTCCTGCAGGCCAGGAGCCGCCCTCGCCAGCCAAGGGCGCGCCTGGGCCCTATGCCAGGTGCCGCGCCACCCACGCCGCATAACTGTCGATGAAGCTCTGCAGAAACGGCCGGGTCTTCTCCGAAAGCTTGCCATGCTCGGCGAACAGCGTCGCCGCCCCACCCACATAGGCCTCTGGCTGCTGCATGCAGGGCACATCGAGAAACACCAGGGACTGGCGCAGGTGGTGGTTGGCACCAAAGCCCCCCACCGCCCCCGGCGACACACTGATCACCGCCCCCGGCTTCTTGCTGAACACGCTCTGCCCATACGGGCGCGAGCCGACGTCGATGGCATTCTTGAGCACGCCAGGCACCGAGCGGTTGTACTCGGGGGTCACGAACAGCACCGCGTCGCTGGCACGCACCTTGTCGCGAAAGGCCTTGTAGGCTGCCGGTGGGTCGGTGTCGATATCCTCGTTGTACAACGCCAGCTCGCCAATTTCGACGATACCCAGCTTGAGGCTGGCCGGTGCCAGCTCTGCAAGCGCCCTGGCGACCTTGCGGTTGATCGACTCCTTGCGCAAGCTGCCTACCAACACCGCAACCGAATAGACCTGGCTCATGACCACGCTCCAACCTGATCGACATAGAGAAGTGGTAGTTATAGACGCTACGGCGCGGCCCACAGGTTTTTTTCCAGGGGGACTAAACTTCCCAGGCAAAACAGTGGTCTATGGCCCATAGAGAACATTTCAGAGGGCACACGCCAAATGACAGCAGTACTGGTCGGACAATTTCATGCTCGGGATGCTGAAGGACGCATCTACCCCGTTCATGAATTTCAGGAAGCCACCCTGCAGGCCGATGGAAGTGCCGACTCCTTGCCGATCACCAGCTATCGCCTGGCCATCGGCGATCGGGTCAACCACCTGGGCGAGGATCGCTTCGAGCTGGTACAGAGCGGCGTGGAGATCACCCGTATCCCCTGATGCACCGCGCGGCCCGAGCAATCCGGCCGCGCCCTTTGCTTCAGGCAAACAAAAAGGGCGACCCTTGCGGGTCGCCCTTTTTGTGTTACCGCCAGCAGGGGCGGTGATGTTTGGTAGGCACAATTGGATTCGAACCAACGACCCCCACCATGTCAAGGTGGTGCTCTAACCAACTGAGCTATGTGCCTGCTGCGGGGCGCATTCTACTCAGGTTCAAGCCCCCTCGTAAAGCGAAATGTACAAAAAAATCAGCAGCTTTGCCGCGCCCATGAAAACGGCCCAAACGAAAAAGGCGACCCTCTCGGATCGCCTTTTTCGTGTACCGCCAGCAGGGGCGGTGATGTTTGGTAGGCACAATTGGATTCGAACCAACGACCCCCACCATGTCAAGGTGGTGCTCTAACCAACTGAGCTATGTGCCTGCTGTGAGGCGGCATTCTACGCAATCGACGCAGCGTGTCAATACTTTTTTTCACGCTAAGCCACTGAATACTAATATTTTTTACCCCAGCCCGGGTTTGCGCGATTTTTACCGTCTGGCTGGCGGGTGTTTATTATTGTTGATACGATCTGCACAATCGTAAAAAATATAGAACATACAACTACAAACCCTGAGGTGCCCGCACATGGCCAACACCCCCTACCCCCAGTCGTATTACGCCGCATCGGCCAACCCCGTCCCGCAGCGCCCGAGCCTGCAGGAAGAAGTACAGACCGACGTCTGCGTGATCGGTGCGGGTTACACCGGCCTGTCCAGTGCCCTGTTCCTGCTCGAGAACGGTTTCAGCGTCACCGTGCTTGAAGCCGCCAAGGTCGGCTTCGGTGCCTCTGGCCGCAACGGCGGTCAGATCGTCAACAGCTACAGCCGCGACATCGACGTGATCGAACGTACCGTCGGCCCCAAACAGGCACAGCTGCTCGGCCAGATGGCCTTCGAGGGCGGGCGCATCATCCGCGAGCGCGTGGCCAAGTACAACATCCAGTGCGACCTGAAGGACGGTGGCGTGTTCGCCGCCCTGACCAAAAAGCAGATGGGCCACCTGGAATCCCAGCAACGCCTGTGGGAACGCTACGGCCACACCCAGCTGGAACTGATGGACCAGCGCCGCATCCGTGAAGTGGTCGCCTGCGACAGCTACATCGGCGGCATGCTGGACATGAGCGGCGGCCATATCCACCCGCTCAACCTGGCCCTGGGCGAAGCCGCCGCAGTGGAATCGCTGGGTGGCAAGATTTACGAACAGTCCCCGGCCATCCGCATCGAGCGCGGTGCCAACCCGGTCGTGCATACCCCGCAGGGCAAGGTGCGCGCCAAGTTCATCATCGTGGCGGGCAACGCCTACCTGGGCAACCTGGTACCGGAACTGGCCGCCAAGTCGATGCCATGCGGCACTCAGGTGATCACCACCGAGCCGCTGAGCGAAGAGCTGGCACGTACCCTGCTGCCGCAGGACTACTGCGTGGAAGACTGCAACTACCTGCTCGACTACTACCGCCTGACCGGCGACAACCGCCTGATCTTCGGCGGTGGCGTGGTATACGGCGCGCGTGACCCGGCCAACATCGAGGCGATCATCCGCCCGAAAATGCTCAAGGCCTTCCCGCAGCTCAAGGACGTGAAGATCGACTACGCCTGGACCGGCAACTTCCTGCTGACCCTGTCGCGCCTGCCGCAGGTAGGTCGTCTGGGCGACAACATTTACTACTCCCAGGGCTGCAGCGGCCACGGCGTCACCTACACCCACCTGGCCGGCAAGGTGCTGGCCGAGGCCCTGCGCGGCCAGGCCGAGCGTTTCGACGCCTTCGCCGAACTGCCGCACTACCCGTTCCCGGGTGGCCAGATGCTGCGCGTACCGTTCAGTGCCCTGGGCGCGTGGTACTACAGCCTGCGCGACCGCCTGGGCGTGTAAGCCGGCAACCCCGGGCCGTCACTGCCCCACGGCATTGACGGCCTGGCGGGCCGCCTGCTCCTGGCCTGCCTGGGCCAGTTCATTGGCGGCCTTGAGCCAGCGCTGGCGGTCCACCTGGGCCGGCAGTTGGCCGGGCGGCTGCACCAGCACCGCCCAGCTCCCCTCCTTCTTCCAGGCTGCGGCGAAATCGTCGAAGTCCATCAGCAACCGCCGATTGTTGCCCGCACGCAGCAGCACCCGCGACTTGTAGCGGTCATAGCCCACCAGCAGGGCATAGCGCGGCTCGCTCCAGAACGCCGAACCTTCCTGATAGCGCAACAGCACCGGATTGCCCGCGGCCACCTGGGTCAGCAACGCCGGCAGGGTGCCGTCGAGCAGGTACACCACCATGCCGTACTGGCGTGCCACGGTCGCTACCGAGGCCTGCAGCCTGTCGACACCTTGTGGCAGTTGCAAGGGCCCTTCGAGCAGGCCGGGGGTGATGCGCACCCCCTGCTGCGAGAGGATCGCGGCCAGCGCCATCGGCGCGCTCTGGTTGGCGTTACCACGGTAGAACGGCACCGCGCCCAGTTCCACGCGCTGGGGCAGGCTGTTGAGCTGGGATGAAGGCTGGCTGGCGCAACCGGCCAGGCTGGCGGCCAGCAGGCAAGCCAGCAGCAGACGATGGGACACGCGACGTTTGGGGGCGGTGGGCAACATGGACACTCGCTTGTGCTGATGCCGGGCAGACGACGCCCGGCCCTGGCTTGCGATCATAGGCTGGCGCAGGCCTGCGGTATAGCCCGCGGCACGCTTAGAGCGAACTGAACCAAGGCGCTGGACCACTGGTCAACCGTCTGTCACAGACGATGGGCTAGACTGAGCTTGTGTCCGAATGGCGAGTGCAGCTTGCCCAGTCGAAGGAGGCACGCAATGAGTCTGACGATGGGAATCTTTCTGTTGATAGGCACGTGGCTGGTGGTAGCCGCAGCCATGCTCTGGGGGGTGTTGCGCATCGCGCGCCGCCACCATCTGCACCATCCGCAGCCGACCAGGGCTGCATCCGAGGCACAGCGGCACGCTCGCCGCCACGCCAACGCGCACTGACGCGACACTGCATAACAACCTTCGCCGATAACGCCGGCGTCTGCAGGTGCGTCCTGCAGAGCCGACGTCGCTGGCGAAGCGGTCAGTCAGGTTTCGCTTGCAGCGCCTCGCGCCGCTCGCGAGCCCGGCGCGACATGATGTTGAGCACCTCGATCGCGGTGGAGAACGCCATCGCCGCATACACATAACCCTTGGGCACATGGGCACCGAAGCCTTCGGCGATCAGGGTCATGCCGATCATGATCAGGAAGCCCAGGGCCAGCATCACCACGGTAGGGTTGTCGTTGATGAACCGGGCCAGCGGGTCGGCGGCCACCAGCATCACGATCACCGCACTGATCACCGCGATGATCATGATCGGCAAGTGCTCGGTCATGCCCACGGCCGTGATGATGCTGTCGATCGAGAACACGATGTCCAGTACCAGGATCTGCCCGATCGCCGCAGCAAAGCCCAGGGTCACGGTAGACGACGCCTTGGTCTCTTCCTTGGCACGCGGGTCGACGCTGTGGTGAATCTCGGACGTCGCCTTCCACAGCAGGAACAGGCCACCGGCGATCAGGATCATGTCCTTCCACGAGAAGGCATGGCCGAACACGTCCACCACCGGCTCGGTAAGCTGCACGATCCACGCCACGGTGCTGAGCAGGCCCAGGCGCATCACCAGCGCCATGCTGATACCGATGCGCCGTGCCTTGGAGCGGAACTGCTCAGGCAGCTTGTTGGTGAGAATCGAGATGAAGATCAGGTTGTCGATGCCCAGCACGATCTCCATGGCCACCAGGGTAGCCAGGGCCACCCAGGCGGTCGGGCTTGCAGCAAGTTCCAACAGGTATTCCATGAATCAATCCTGAATCAGTGTGGGTAAAAAATCAGATTTCCCGGGCGCTGTCGTCGCGCTCGGGTTTGTCCTGGGCCTCATCGGGCTTTTTCGCCAGGGGCGAACCGGTCGCGTCGCTGAGCGCCTGCTGGGCGGCATCGTTGGTCTTGTCGATCGCTTCCTTGGCCGACTGGGCAGCCTGGTTGAGCATCTGCTGGGCAGATTTTTCCGCCTGCTCGCAACCGCTCATGGCCAGCAGCGCCAGCGCCATCACCAGGGGTGTGCCAATCGATTTGAAATACAGCATGGGTTCCTCTCTGAAGGTCTTGCCTTGATAGCGACGCATTCTAAAGAGACTGAAACATCCGGAAAATTCGTATTTTCAGCAGTTATACTTCGGTTTTTACGAATCGGAGATGCACATGCTCAACTACCGACAACTGCATTACTTCTGGGTCGTGGCCAAGACCGGCAGCATCGTGCGTGCCGGCGAGCAGCTCAATCTCACCCCGCAGACCATCAGCGGGCAGATCAGCCTGCTTGAGCATAGCTACGGTATCGAATTGTTTCGCCGTGTGGGACGCCAGCTCGAACTGACCGAGACCGGGCGCCAGGCCCTGTCCTACGCCGAGCAGATGTTCCAGATTGGCGGCGAACTGGAAGCAGTGCTGCGCGCCCAGCCCGATGAGCAGCAGATTCTGTTTCGCGTGGGGGTGGCCGACGTGGTGCCCAAGTCGATCGTGTACCGGCTGCTGGCGCCGACCATGGAGCTGCCCGACCCGCTGCGCCTGACCTGCCGCGAGGACAAGCTCGAACGCCTGCTGGCAGATTTGGCAGTACAGCGCCTGGACATGGTGATCTCCGACAGCCCGATGCCCAGCCATCTCGACATCAAGGGCTACAGCCAGAAGCTCGGGGAGTGCGGCATCAGTTTCTTCGCCACCCCGGCACTGGCTGCCCTGCATCCGGCGCCCTTTCCTGTCGGCCTGCAGCATGCACCGATGCTCATTCCCGGCCAGGAGACGGTGGTGCGCAGCCGGCTGCTGCGCTGGTTCGCCGAGCAACAGTTGCAGCCGCGCATCGTCGGCGAATTCGATGACAGTGCGCTGATGCAGGCATTCGGGCAGTCGGGCAGCGGCATCTTCATCGCCCCCAGCGTGATCGCCGACGAGGTCTGCCGCCAGTACGGGGTGGAGTTGATCGGCCAGACCGATGCCGTCACCGAGTCGTTCTATGCCATTTCGGTAGAGCGCAAGGTCAAGCACCCGGGCATCGTCGCGATCACCGAAGGTGCCCGCCGCGAGCTGTTCAACTGGCCTGCGCCCTGAGAGACACACGGCACCGACATCACATCCCGGGCCTAAACATTCCACGGCCCGAACCGTCGATAGAAGGACGCGCCGACGCATCGCGACAACACGCCCCACCTACCGCCAGGCAGTGTGCTGCGGTCAGGGCCCGCGTGCTGTGCTAAAGTCCCGCCCCTTTCGCCGCAGGGCTTGCCCGCGGCATGCCTTTGCTACGCTATCCGGGCCTCCCGGACCTTGCACAAGAACGAGAAACACCTGTCATGACCCCACTTCTGAACCTGTTGAACCGTACCAGTCTGGTACTGCAGATCGTGATCGGCCTGGTGGCCGGCATTGCCGTGGCGCTGCTCTGGCCAGCCGCCGCGCTGAACCTGGCATTTATCGGCAAGGTATTTGTCAGTGCACTCAAGGCGGTGGCACCCATTCTGGTGTTCATCCTGGTGATGGCTTCCATCGCCAACCACAGGCACGGCCAGGAAACCCATATCCGCCCTATTCTGGTGCTCTACCTTTTCGGCACCTTTTCCGCAGCGGTAGTGGCGGTGGTCGCCAGCATGCTGTTCCCCTCCCAGCTGGTGCTGGCCACTCACGATGTGGCGATGAGCCCGCCTGGTGGCATCAGCGAAGTGCTGCAAGGCCTGCTGCTGAGCGTGGTGGCCAACCCGGTGACCGCGCTGATGGAGGCCAACTTCATCGGTATCCTGGCCTGGGCGATCGCCCTGGGCGTGGCTATCCGACATGCCGGTGAAACCACCCGCACCGTGGTCGACGACCTGTCCAAGGGCGTAACGCTGATCGTGCGCATGGTCATCCGTTTCGCGCCTCTGGGGATCTTCGGCCTGGTGGCTGCGACCCTGGCCGAATCCGGCCTGGGGGCCCTGCTGGGCTACCTGCACCTGCTGGCGGTGCTGATCGGCTGCATGCTGTTCGTGGCGCTGGTGATGAACCCGCTGATCGTGTACTGGAAAATCCGTCGCAACCCATTCCCGCTGACGCTGCTGTGCCTGCGCGAAAGCGGCATCACCGCGTTCTTCACCCGCAGCTCGGCCGCCAACATTCCGGTCAACCTGGCCCTGAGCGAAAAGCTCGGGCTGCATGAAGACACCTACTCGGTGTCGATCCCGCTGGGTGCGACCATCAACATGGCCGGCGCGGCCATCACCATCACCGTGCTGACCCTGGCGGCGGTGCATACCCTGGGCATCAGCGTCGACCTGCCCACGGCCATCCTGCTCAGCGTGGTCGCCGCCGTGTGCGCATGCGGCGCCTCGGGGGTGGCGGGCGGCTCGCTGCTGCTGATTCCGCTGGCGTGCGGCCTGTTCGGCATCCCCAGCGAGGTGGCCATGCAGGTGGTGGCGGTAGGCTTCATCATCGGCATCCTGCAGGACTCGGCCGAAACGGCGCTCAATTCGTCCACCGACGTGCTGTTCACGGCCGCCGCGTGCGAGGCCGAGGAACGCCAGGCGAGCTGATCCTGGCAGGCATGAAAAAGCCCGGCAAGGCGTTGACCTTGCCGGGCTTTTTTCATGCCTGGGTAATCAGAACGCGCCCATGTAGTCGCGCTTGCCGATTTCCACGCCATTGTGGCGCAGGATGGCGTAGGCCGTGGTCACGTGGAAGAAGAACTGCGGCAGGCCGTAGGTCAGCAGGTAGCTCTGGCCGGTAAAGCGTTTTTCTTTCGGCGTACCCGGACGGGTGATGATCTCGATGCCTTCCTTGCCGTCGATCTGCTTCGCTTCGATCTGCTCGACGAAGGCCAACACCTTGGCGATCAGCGCCTGCAGCTCGGCAAAGGTGGTTTCAGTGTCGTCGTACTTGGGCAGTTCGACCTCGGCCAGGCGGGCCGAAACCCCCTTGGCGAAGTCCACGGCAATCTGCACCTGGCGAACCAGCGGGAACATGTCGGGGTACAGGCGCGCCTGCAGGAAGACATTGGCGTCGATATTCTTCGCCTCGGCGTGCGCCTGGGCCTTGCCCAGCACATCGCTCAGGGCATTGAGCATCTGCTTGAAAACGGGAACAGAGGCGGCGTACAGGGAAATGGTCATGACAGTCTCGCTGGGTGATGGATTGAGCGTGGCCGATTATAGACACGCTTGGCGGCGCCCGGCGGCTTGTCTTTTATTCTGCAAGGATTAGGCTAGTTGCCTTCCACAGCATAGGGAACGCGCGATGAGCACTGAGTTGGACACCCCCGTTGACGAGCAGCGCCTCGACAGCACGCAAATCCGTATCCTCGGCGCCTTGATCGAAAAGCAGGCCACAAGCCCCGAAACCTACCCCCTCACCCTCAACGCCGTGGTGCTGGCCTGCAACCAGAAGACCAGCCGCGAGCCGGTGATGAACCTGACCCAGGGCCAGGTCGGCCAAAGCCTGCGTGCCCTCGAAAGCCAGGGCCTGGCGCGCCTGCAGATGGGCAGCCGGGCCGACCGCTGGGAGCACCGCGTCGACAAGGCGCTGGAGCTGGTACCAGCGCAACAGGTACTGCTGGGGCTGATGTTCCTGCGCGGGCCGCAGACGGTCAGTGAGCTGCTGACGCGCAGCAACCGCATGCATGAATTCGAGGATGCCGAACAGGTGCTGCATCAGCTGGAGCGCCTGGTAGCCCGGGGCTTTGCCCTGCACCTGCCGCGCCAGCCCGGCCAGCGCGAAGACCGCTACACCCATGCCTTCGGCGACCCGGCCGACATCGAAGCGATTCTGGCGGCACGCCAGCAAGGTGCGGAACGCCCTGTCGGCGGCGTGTCGGCCGAGCGCATCGAGGCACTGGAGGCGCGGATCGCGGCGCTGGAAGAACGCCTGGCGCAGCTGGAGTAGCCAGCTCGGCACAGGGTCGAGCAATGCTTTGCGGGAGCACGTTCAGCCGCTCCCGCTCACTGCCTGGCGCGAACCTGCCTGCAGGGCTCAATCGCCCCGCGCAAACGCCACCGCTTCGGCGATCTGCCGTGAATCGGGGCGCACCCCGGTATACAGCACGAACTGCTCCAGCGCCTGCAACGCAATCACCTCCAGCCCGCTAACCACTGGTTTGCCAGCAGCCTGGGCGGCCACGATCAAGGGCGTCTGCGCCGGCATCGCCACCACGTCGAACACCGCCTGCGCCGCCTCGATCTGCTCGTGCTCGAAGGCCAGTTGCTGCGCCTCGGCCCCGCCCGCCATGCCGATCGGCGTCACGTTCACCAGCAACCGGGCCCGCACACCGTGTGGCTCGGCCTGCCAGCGATAGCCACAGGTGCGGGCCAGCCGCTCGCCGGCCTCGCGATTGCGCGCAACGATCGTGCCGTCGCTGAAACCGGCATCGCGCAGCGCGCACGCCACCGCCTTGGCCATGCCGCCGCTGCCGCGCAGCGCCACGCTCCATGCAGGGTCCAGGCGATGCTGGTGGATCAGTTGACGCACCGCCAGGTAGTCGGTGTTGAAGCCCTTGAGATGCCCCTGGGTGTTGACCAGCGTGTTCACCGAATCGATGGCCGCCGCCGAGGGGTCCAGTTCATCGAGCAACGCGATGCAGGCCTCCTTGAACGGCATCGACACACCGCACCCACGCACACCCAGCGCGCGAATGCCGGCCACGGCGGCCGGCAGGTCGGTGGTGGTCATGGCCTTGTAGTAGTAATCCAGCCCCATCTGCTGGTACAGATGGTTATGAAAGCGCACGCCGAAGGTACCCGGGCGCCCGGCCAGGGACATGCACAAAACGGTGTCTTTGCTGGGGGTCATCGATTGGCTCCTGAAAACGGCAGGGGCACCAGTATGCACTCACTGCCCACCGAACCGTTGATCGGGGCTTACACAACCTTTACTCAACGCCCGTGCCATTTTTCCGGGGGCTGCGGTCTTATGGGTATCCCCGCGCCACGTCTTGGGTGTCTTGACAGCACCAGCGCCGGGGCTGCAAACCGAGGAGTCTTCATGAACCGTCACATCCCGAGAATCGCCCTGCTGGTTGGCGCCCTGGCCGTCTGCGGGCAAGCGGCCGCCCACGGTGGTGGCGGCGGCTGGCACGGCGGTGCCGGCCCGGTGCTTGGCGCGGCCGTCGTCGGTGCCGTGGTGGGTGCGGTGGTGTCCGGCAACCACGACCGTACCGTCTACGTCGAGCGCCAGCCGGCCTACTACGGTCCCCCGCCGGTGTATGTCCAGGCCCCGCCGCCGCCGGTGTACTACCAGCCGTACCCGCCGTATCCGGTAGTGGAGCGCTACGTACCGGTGCCGCCGCCGTATTACCGCGAGCGCTACTACGGCCCGCCACCGGTGTACTACGGACCGCCCCGCTGGTAGCACCGGCCCCGCGCCCTGCCTGCGGGCAGGGCGCAGGCTGTCGGGGAAACCGCCCGCATTGGCTTGATCGCCGTTCAGGCCTAGGCTGGCAAACCCTCACAGCCTGAACCCAGGAGTTCGCATGACCGCTGAAAAAGGATTTCCAGCCCCGCTCGACCCAGCCCAACACCCCCTTGCCGCCGCGCAGCAGATGACCCTGGCGATCATCCTCAGCGGCCAGTACAAGCTGCCACAGACGCCCGCCAAGGCGGCCGAGGCAGGTCACGAGCTGCTCAAGGCCGTCACCGCCGGCTACCTCAAGTCACGCTAAGGTCCCGCTCGGCTGGTTCGGCACGCCGATCCAGCCGCTGCAAACGAAGCCCAAGGTTAAATAAATTTCATAGTTCGCCCAATGTTTACGGGGCAATCGACACAGACTCGACCATACTCCTAGAATGTAACGGCTTGTAATAAAAAACCCGTGCACAGCCAACGACATACCTACATTTAGTGAGCACCAACGTGAAAACCTCCCTGTCTATTCTCAGCCTGCTGCTGATGCTCACTGGCACTGCCAGCGTCACGTCGAACGCTGTTGCCCAACCGGCCCCCCAGGTCCAGCGCGACCCTGCCAAGCTGCACCTGGCCTCGGGCAGTGCACTGCTGATCGACCTGCAGACCAACAAGGTGCTCTATGCGAGCAACCCGGACCGTGTGGTGCCGATCGCCTCGGTCACCAAACTGATGACCGCGATGGTGGTGCTCGATGCCAAGCAGGCCATGGACGAACCCCTGACCATCACCATCGCCCAGACCAAGGAAATGAAGGGCGTGTACTCGCGGGTTCGCCTGGGTAGCGAGCTGAACCGTCGCGACACCCTGCTGATTACCCTGATGTCCTCGGAAAACCGGGCCGCCGCGACCCTTGCGCACCACTACCCCGGTGGCTACGCCGCCTTCATCAAGGCCATGAACGCCAAGGCCAAGGCCCTGGGCATGAGTCATACCCGCTATGTGGAACCCACCGGCCTGTCGACCAGCAACGTGTCCACCGCCCGCGACCTGAGCAAGCTGCTGCTGGCCGCGCGCAGCTACCCGCTGCTGAGCGAGCTGAGCACCACCCGCGAAAAGACCGTTGCCTTCAGGAAACCCAACTACACCCTGGGCTTTCGCAACACCGACCACCTGGTCAACAAGAGCAACTGGGACATCAAGCTGACCAAGACCGGCTTCACCAACGAGGCCGGTCATTGCCTGGTGCTGCTGACGCGGATGGACAATCGCCCGGTGGCCATGGTGATACTCGATGCCTTCGGCAAGTACACCCATTTCGCCGATGCCAGCCGCATGCGCCAATGGCTGGAAACCGGCGACGCCAAACCCGCCCCGGCCGTCGCGATCCGCTACAAGGCCGAACGCAGCCAGAACCGCCCTGCGGTCGACTGATCGCACACACTGCCGTGCCTCGCGCACGGCAGACACCCCACCCGCCAAGAGCGTGAAGCCACAACTCCGAGCGCGCGCCGGAGGTTGTAAATTTAGCCCTCCATCAATCGTCCTTCCCCTGACACCCGACCTTCGCCTGACACAGCCAGGCCGTCGGACCGATCAGTACTGCGACCGAGATGGCAATGACCAGAACCCGTTCCCGAAAAGCCCTGTACATCGGCCTGCCGCTTGCCCTGGCAGCAGTCGTGGGCGCAGCCGCCGCTGGCTACCTGTACTGGAAGCAAGGGCCTGCCTACCCCCGCGAGATCGTCGAGCAGGCCAATGCCCTGCACGAGCACATGCTGTCCTTCGATAGCCACGTCACCGTACCGCTGGACATGGGCACCGCTGGCCACGAGGTGGACAAGAACAGCGGCGGCCAGCTCGATCTGGTCAAGGCCGGCCAGGGGCGACTATCCGGCGCGGCGCTGACGATCTTCGGCTGGCCCGAACTGTGGAACGGCCCGAATGCGCCCCACCGCCCCACTCCGGGATTTGTCGACGAGGCCCGCCACCAACAGGAGGTGCGCTACAAGATCATCAGCGCCATGGTGCGCGACTTCCCCAACCAGATCGGCATCGCCTACACCCCCGACGACATGCGCCGCCTGCATGGCGAGGGCAAGTTCGCCATCTTCATCAGCATGCTCAACGCCTACCCACTGGGAAACGACCTGTCCCAGCTCGACCTGTGGGCGGCCCGTGGCATGCGCATGTTCGGCTTCAGCTACACCGGCAACAATGACTGGGCGGACTCCTCGCGGCCGCTGCCGTTCTTCAACGACACCGCTGACGCCCTGGGCGGGCTGTCGCCAATCGGCAAGCAGGCGGTCAAGCGCCTGAACGATCTGGGGGTGATCATCGATGTCTCGCAGATGTCGACCCTGGCCCTGGAGGACGTGGCTCGCCTGAGCCGCACCCCGATCGTGGCCTCGCACTCGGCGCCACGGGCGTTGGTAGATATCCCGCGTAACCTCAGCGACAAGGAACTGAAACTGATTAGGGACAGCGACGGCGTGGTCCAGGTCGTCGGCTTCGGCACCTATCTCAAGCCCCTTAGCAAACCGACCCTGGACAAACTCGAGGCTCTGCGCGCCCGCTTCGACCTGCAGCCCCTGCAGGGGCTGGCCAATGCGCTGATGCCGGGCGATGCGGTGATTGCGATCTGGCCCGAGGCGCGCTTTGGCGAGTATGCCGGCAACCTCTACGGCATCATCGATGAGGAGCCCAAGGCCACCCTCAAGGATTTCGGCGATGCAATCGACTACGTCGTGAAGAAGATCGGCATCGACCATGTGGGCATCAGCTCGGACTTTAACGACGGTGGCGGCCTGGACGGCTGGAAGGACGCCAGCGAAACCCGCAACGTGACTGCCGAACTGCTCAGCCGCGGCTACTCCGAAGCAGACATCGCCAAGCTGTGGGGTGGCAACTTCCTGCGCGTGTGGGCCCAGGTGCAGAAAGCCGCACAACCCGTTGCCACGCTAGCCCCCTGACCCTTATCGAGCGCCGACATGACCGACCGTCGTACATTCCTCAAGCAGGCCGGGGTACTTGCCGCCAGCCTGCCGCTAGGCACCAGCCTGCTGCCAGCCGCCCAGGCGGCCCCTACCGCGCAGCTAAACGGCCCGGACAAATGGCGAAACCTGCGTCAACTGTTCCCGCTGGACCCGAATGTGGCCCACTTCGCCAACTTCCTGGTCACCGCCCACCCCAGGCCGGTTCAGGAGGCCATCGATCGGTTTCGTGCCGAAGTCGATCTCAATCCCGCCGAGCAGATGGACTGGGAAAGCCAGAACGAGTGGAAGCGTGAAGGCGAAGTGCGCAACTGGGCGGCCCGTTATCTGGAGGTCAAGCCCCGCCAGATCGCCCTTACCGGCAGTACCACCGAAGGGCTGGGCATGATCTACGGTGGCTTGCAGGTGGGCCCCGGGCAAGAGATCCTGACCACCGAGCACGAGCATTACTCCACGCATAAATGCCTGGCCTTCCGCCACCAGCGCCAGGGCACGTCCGTGCGCAAACTGCGCCTGTTCGAGCAGCCCTGGCAGGTGTCCACCGACCAGGTGCTGAGCACAATCGACCAGAATATCCGCCCCAACACCCGCGTGCTCGGCATGACCTGGGTGCACTCGGGCAGCGGGGTCAAGTTGCCGGTGGGCGAGATCGGCGCTCTGGTGCGCCGCCACAATCGCGAACGCAGCGAGCAGGACCGCATCCTGTATGTGATCGACGGCGTGCACGGGTTCGGCGTGGACAACCAGCGCTTCGACGACTTCAACTGCGACTATTTCATCGCTGGCACCCACAAGTGGATGTTCGGTCCGCGGGGTACGGGAATCATCTGCGCCGCCTCGGAAAAAATGCAGCATCTGGTGCCCACCTTCGCGACCTTCTCCGAGGATGAGGACTTCGCCACCATCATGACCCCCGGGGGCTACCACGCCTTCGAGCATCGATGGGCACTGGGCAAGGCCTTCGAACTGCACCTGCAACTGGGCAAGGCGCAGGTGCAGGCACGCATCCACCAGCTCAACACCGCGCTCAAACAGCGCCTGCTCGAACACAAGGCGATCGAGCTGGTGACACCGTTGAGCACCGAGTACTCCGCCGGGTTTACTTTCCTGCGCATCAAGGACCACGACGCCCGCGCCGTGGCCGCCCATCTGGTACGCAACCGCGTGATGGTCGATGCCGTCTCCCGCGATGCCGGGCCGGTGATCCGCTTCGCACCCGGCCTGCTCAACGACGAACAGCAGATCGATCGGGCCATGGCCCTGCTGACCCAATACCTCTGACAGAGCCCGTTTCCAGCCCTGCCGCCGGGCGGAAGGGCTCCCTGAAGCAGGGTCAGCGGTAAATTCCAAGCCTCACAGCTCGTTCTATCGGAGTACCTGAGCAGGATCAGGGGCGCAAAAAACTGGCGCCCCACCTCGACCACACACGGGAGCCGCACCCATGAACCAGCCCTCAACATCCGAAACAATCCACGACCTGATCGGCGTCGGCTTCGGCCCCTCCAACCTGGCCCTGGCCATCGCCCTGGAAGAACTCGCCCAGACCAACGGCCATGCCCTCGATGCGCTGTTCATCGACAAGCAGAGCGACTACCGCTGGCACGGCAACACCCTGGCCACCCAGAGTGAACTGCAGATTTCCTTCCTCAAGGACCTGGTGTCCCTGCGCAACCCCACCAGCCCCTACAGCTTCGTCAACTACCTGCACCAGAAGAAGCGCCTGGCCGACTTCATCAACCTGGGCACCTTCTACCCCTGCCGCCTGGAGTACAACGACTACCTGCGCTGGGCCGCCGAGCACTTCGCCACCCAGGCGGTGTATGGCGAGGAGATCCTGCGCGTGGAACCTGAACTGCTGGACGGGCGTATCGACCACCTGCGCGTGATCTCCCGCAGCGCCCAGGGCCATGAACGCCTGCGCCGGGCACGCTCGGTGGTGGTGGGCAGCGGCGGCACGCCGAAGATCCCGCCGGTATTCGCGCCCTTCAAGGACGATCCGCGCGTGTTCCACCACTCCCAGTACCTGAACAGCCTGGAACAACTGCCGTGCACCCAGGGCAAGCCCATGCGCATCGCGATCATCGGCTCGGGGCAAAGCGCCGCCGAGGCCCTGATCGACCTGAACGACAGCTACCCGTCGGTCAAGGCCGACATGATCCTGCGCGGCTCGGCACTCAAGCCGGCCGATGACAGCCCGTTCGTCAACGAGGTCTTCACCCCCGACTACACCGACCTGGTGTTCAACCAGCCCCAGGCTGAGCGTGCCAAGCTGATCTCCGAGTACCACAACACCAACTACTCGGTAGTGGACATCGACCTGATCGAACGCATCTACGGCATGCTCTACCGTCAGAAAGTCGCCCATCAGTACCGTCACGCCGTTCTGTGCCGACGCAACATCGAGGCCGCCGTCAGCACCGACAAGGGCATCGAGCTGACCCTGCGCGACCTGGCCACCGGCATCCAGCAGACCCACGTGTACGACGCGGTGATTCTTGCCACCGGCTATGAGCGCCGCTCCCATCGCGAGCTGCTGGCGCCGCTGCAACAGCACCTCAAGGACTTCGAAGTGGACCGCGACTATCGCGTGCTGGCCAGCCCGGAGCTCAACGCGGCGGTCTACCTGCAGGGCTTCTGCGAAGCGTCACACGGCCTGAGCGATACCCTGCTGTCGGTACTGCCGGTGCGCGCAGCCGAGATCGGCCAGTCGCTGTACCAGAGCCTGGGCCAGCGCGCCAGCAACGCCCGCGCCAGCGCGACCCTGGCCAGCGCCTGAACCTGCCCCGTGCTATCAGCGCTGCATGCAGCGCCGATAGCGCTCATCCACCCGTTTGGCAAACCATGCCGTGGTCAGCTTTCGGGTGATCTTGGGGCTCTTGAGTTCGATGCCTGGCAACTGCGCCCGCGGCAACGGCTTGCCCGCAGCCGCCTCGGCCAGTGCATACACCCGCTGATACAGCCGCGTGCGCTCGAATGCCAGGCTGTCCCCCTCCTCCAGCTGACTGCGAATGGTCGGGTTGCGCAGGCCGAGCCTGTCACCCAGGCGCCGTACCGCCTGTTCGGTGGCCCCCGGAAAAATCGCCCCTGGCGCGATCAGGTCGCCATCCAGCGCCAGTTCCACGCCCGACGCCTGGCTGACCGCATGCTGGAACGCCGCGTTGCGGCTCGCGTACCAGCCTGCATTGAAGTCGGCAAACCGATACAGAGGCTGCTCGTAGCTGGCTGGGTAACCCAGCAGATGGGCGATGCCGAAATACAGCCCGCCGCGCCGGGTGAACACTTCCTGGCGCAGGGTGCCGCTGTAGGCATAGGGGTAGTCCTGGGCGTGGCGTTCGGCGAACGCGATGCTGACCTGCATCGGCCCCCCGGTGCGCACCGGGTTCAGGTCGCCGAGCAAGGTACGCCCAAGCGGCAGCGAACCGATCAGGTCGTCGAACAGTGCACTCAGTTGCTTCTCGCTGCGCACCGCCGCCAGTCGCTGGCTGTAGGTTCTGCCATCGGGCGAGTGGGTTCGCAGGGCGGCCTCGACCAGCCGCTGCGGTACATGCAGACGCGCCGCACGCCGGTCGATCTCGGCGCGGGCAATGCGCCCCAGGCCGGGCACCTGCGGGTCGGCCTGGAAGGTCGACTCCTGCTCGGTCACCGCCAGCACCGCGCACAGGTTGCTGCGGCTGGGGTCGAGCTTCTGTGCGGCAAACGCCGTTTGAATGTCCGCCGCCCACCCTTCACGGTCGCCAGTGGCGGCTGGCATCAGTGCAACCACCGTGGCGCGCACCTGGGCCGGCGTGGCCTGTTGCGCCCCACGCTGGCCGGCGCACCCCTGCAACAGCAGCGCCAGCGTGGCCAGCACCATCCATCCGCGTAAAGGCATACAGCCCCCGGCTATCGGTCGAGGGCCCCACAGTACACAGCCGGGGCCGGCCCGTGCAAACCGTCAGCAGCCTGGCTTGGTCAACTCGGTGCCGATGGTGACCGCATTGACCTTGACCTTGTCGAAGCTGGCCTGCGCCACTTCATCGAAGGTGCGCTCGCAGTTGAAGCGGGTGTCCACCACAAAGTCGTCACCCTTGGCCTTCTGCATGGCCTCGCTCCAGTGACCGGCCGCCGCGCTGGCCTCATCATCCACCAGCACCACCTCCAGCAGCACTTCGGTAAACCCCACTGCCCGCGGTCCTTGCCAGAGCGCGTACACCGACGGGTCGGCGGCATTGCCGCACATGCTCAGGCAACTGGCGTAGAACTCCAGCCCGCCTCCCGAAGACCCGGCCATTGCACCGAACGTCAGGGGCTGCGCGGCCGGCGGCGCAAAGTCGCCGATGAACGTGCTCAGGTCTGCCTTGCAGGTGGGCGAGAGCTCCATGCGCAGCTCGCTGACCGTGCCGCCGCCGGCCGTGGCGGTGATTTCGCAGCCTTGCACCTTGTAAGTATGGGTGTCGCCGAACGAGGTACGCGCAACACCGGCTACCGACTCGAAGAAACGCAGGTTGGTGCCCAGCATCTCGCCATTGAACACCTGGGCCACCGTGGCCTGGGCCAGGGCCAGATTCGGCAGAGCGCTGAGGGTGAGTGCGCAGCAGAAGCCAGACAGTGCACGTGAACGCATCGGAACATCCTGTAAGGGCAGAAAATGAAGCGCGTACTGTAATCCAGGCTAACGGCAAATAGCCATCAAGCTCGCCCATCAGCCCAGCACGATGTAGTCGCTGCGCTGCACCAGCGGGGCATGCTCGCCTGCAATCAGGCGCACGTATCGGCCACCGAGCTGGTCGATGGCGATACAGTCATCCACGTCCATCACTGCATCGGTGTGCGCCTGGCTCCAGTGACGTGCCATGCGTTGCTTGCCGATGGCCTTGGCCTGGGCCTTGCTGGTGGCCACCACCAACAGGTACTGGTGCGCCTCGCCGAACGCACCGGGCTCGTAGCCGCCCAGGTTGATGAAATACAGGCGTGGCTCGCCGGCAGCCGGCTGCATGTCCGACCAGTGCAGCTTGTAGCCGTCGACCCCGTCGACCTCCAGCCAGGAATCGATGTGCACGCCCCTGGCGCTGCCGAACCATTGCTCGCGCAATTGCGGGTAGGCCGCTTCGAGGGTCGGGGCCACCAAGAACACCACATCGTGCACTTCGATGCGGGCCCGGGGGTGTTTGCCCCCCAGCATCACCACGAACAACATGATCCGCCCACCCTCAAGGTTGCTCGCCGACCAGGAAGGTCTTGCTGATGTGGCGAAATTTCTCGTGGCCGGCGCTGCCCAGCAGCTCGAACAGCACCATCTCGCGGGTCACGATCTGCGCGCCGGCATCACGCATGCGCTGCAGGCCGGCGCTCTTGCTGAGCAGGCTGCGGCTGTCGCAGGCGTCCTCCACCACGAACACCTGCCTGCCCAGCGCCAGCAGGCCGAGCACTGTCTGCAGCACGCACACGTGGGTTTCCATGCCGCACACAATCACCTGGTGGCGGGCCAGCAGGCTGGCGGGCAGGCAGTCGGCAGCCACGCAGGAAAAGTGCACCTTTTCCACCACCTCGGCAGCGGGCGCCGCCTCGAGCAGCGCACCGACGGTGTGCCCGAGGCCCTTGGGATACTGTTCGGAAATCACCGTGGGCAACCCCAGTTCGGCCGTCGCCGCCAGCAACCAGCGGGTGCGGGCCAGCGTGCCGGCAGGGTCGCTGACCGCGCCGATGAGTTTTTCCTGAACGTCGATGACCAGCAGCGTGGCCTGGGTAGGGTCGATCAGCATTGCGTGCGCTCCATGGCGGGCGCCGGGGCGATGGGTGTCACCGCCAGGCGGCTTGCGGACAGAAACCCAGGCAGCGCGATGGCTGCCCGGGCCCGGTCGGATGCTACCACGCGAGGCTCATGCGGTCAGGCGGTGCGGCTCCAGGGCCTGGCTGAGCACGCCCAGCACCTGCTCTTCATGCTCATGTATGAAGAAGTGCCCGCCGGGGAAGAGCGCCAGCGAGAAATCACCCTGGCTCTCCTGACGCCAGGCCAGCAACTGTTCCTGGGTCGCGCGATCCTCCTCGCCCCCCAGCACATGCAGCGGGCAACGCAGTGCCGGGCGCTGCCGATAGGCGTAGCGTCCGCACAACAGAAAGTCTGCGCGCAACACCGGCAGGGTCAGGCTCATCAGTTCCTCGTTGCCCAGCACTTCCTCCGAAGTACCGCCCAGGGTGCGCAACTCTTCGATCAGTTGCGGGTCGCTCTTGGGTTCGCGCCAGCTTTCGTCGTCGTAGCCTTCACGACGGGTCGGCGCCGCCGTGCCGCTGGCAAACAACGCCACCGGTGGCGGGCAGCCCAGCGCCTGCAGCTCGTGCACCAGCTCGAACGCCAGCAGCGCCCCCAGGCTGTGCCCCAGCACCGCGTAGGGCTGGTGGGCGACAAGGCTCTGTTCGGCGGCCAGTTGCCGGGCCAGGGCCTGCATGTCGGTGTACAACGGCTCGCCAAGGCGTGCACCCCGCCCTGGCAGCTCCACCGGGCGCACGTTCAACCAGGCGGGCACCTTGCGCCGCCAGCGGCTGAAGACCATGGCGCTGGCACCCGAGTACGGCAGGCACAACAGGGTCAGTGACGACACGTGCCGCCCCTCACTGCGCCGCAGCGGTTTCGGCCATCTTCTGGCGCAGGCTCAGCGGGCGCATATCGGTCCATACCTCATCGATGTACGCCAGGCACTCAGCCTTCAAACCGCTCTTGCCGACGGTGCGCCAGCCGTTGGGGATAGCCTTGTAGTCCGGCCAGATGGAGTACTGTTCCTCGTGGTTGACCACAACCTGGAACACGATATCGTCGCGATCGAATACGGAAGTCATTGCCTGTCTCCTTGGTTGAATGAGGCTCGTGGCGCGGGAGGCGTACGGGCGCTACTGGAGGAGACGAAGCGGCGTGCGGATAAATTAGCGACGCTGGGAAAATCCCGCGGCACGTGCCGGCGCTAGCAGTTGAAGGTCAGGTTGTAATGCACCGAGCGGTGGTCCGATGCCCCCGGCGCAGAGACATTCCCCGGCGCCGGCACCTGCGAGGTGCCATTGGTCACCGCATAGTCCAGCATGTTGCTCGGCGCCACGCTGGGGTGGGTGCTGCCGCCCGCCAGCTCGATACGGGCGATGTCTTCGGGCGACACCCAGTTGCCACGCGTCGGCACCGGGGGAGTGGTCGGTCGCGGATCGCGGTTGAAATCCCCCAGCAGCGCGAACGGTGTATCGGTGTGCCAGCTGATCTCCCTCAACATGCGCGCGGCGTTGACGCCCCCGCCGGAAATGGCATGCAGGTTGAAGATCGCCAGCTCCGGCGTGTTGCCCGCCAGCGCTCGTCGCCTCACACGCACCCCCATGGCCGGGCGGTAAAGGGGCGGACCCGCCACCGGCAATTGCCCGTCCGAGATGATGGCCAGTTGGCTGACCATGAACTCGCCGGGGTCAGGCATCACGATCGCCAGGTTCACCCGCAACCGCTGCACATCGAGGAAGTAGATCAGGTAGCGCTCGGGCCGGCTGCGGGTGCCGGCCTGCCAGCTGTAGACATGGATGTCGTGGTGACTGCCGAACTGGTCGGCCACCCGTTCGGTGCGGCTGAACACCGCAGAATGCGGGGCAACGCCGACCTCCTGCAGAACCACCACATCGTTGCTGCGCAGCAGCGGGAGGACCCCGGTCAACCATTTGCTCTCGGTGCTGACCGATGCGCCCTGCAGGTTCCAGGTGGCCACCCGTATCGGCACCTCAGTGCGCGCGCTGCGACCTATTTCGATCTGTGCCGAGGGCCCTGCAGTGTTCAATCGGCTGTGGTAGTAATCACGAATGCGCCCATGCAGGCGAATGTGCGCATGCCACGGGCCGAAGATGGCCATGACCCCGTGCTGGAGCATGCGCAAGGGGTCGCCAGGATCCAGCAGGTGTGGCCCCTGTACGCTCCTTAGGCCATTCATGACCAGGGCATGGTGCACACGGTAGAGCCCGATCATCACGCCATGACGATACAGCCCTGGCGAGGCCTGCAGATGCTGCAGCACCGTGGTGTCGCTGTACCAGCGGCGCAACAGGGTGGTCATGCATGCCCCATAGCCGGCCTGTGCCTCATGGTTGCTGCTGCGTATCAGGCGTGCCGAAACGATGTAGTTCAGGTAGACCAGGGTATGCACGCAGTCCCGGGGCCTGGCGGCGGCGAGCAGCGCCACCGCGTCCATGAACACCACGTCGACCTGCTCTTCGAACGCAACGGCCGGCATGTCGGGCACCAGGTTGTTGTCGATGTACAGGCCAATGACACGGTCAACGGGCATGGGAACACCTCCACCGGGTCAGGCCTTCTGGAACAGCGCAAACAGCTCGCCATCGAGCACGCCCAGCCCCACCCGCTCGGTAGCGGCCAGGTTGCTGCTGACCGTTGCCGGGCTGAGGGCATTGCCGTCATAGGCGTATTGATAGAGCGCGCGACCGTTGGCATTGGCAATGCTGCGGGTGAAGGCGAGTTTGAGCAGCCCCGCGTGAACCGTCACACCCGGCATGAACGGGTAGGCCTGCTCGATGAACACCCGTGGCTCGGTCCAGGCCTGCTTGCCGTCGTACTTCACCAACAGGGTCCGACCATCGCCATCCTTGTAGAACAGGTGGATCAGGCCCTGGTAGACAATGGCGATCGGGTCGTCGGGGGTGGTCACCGCTACCCCCCTGGCCCTGAGCACCGGGCCATTGCCCCAGTTTTCCAGGTCTTCACTGCCCAGGCACTCGATCTGCCTCGTGTGGCCGTGCCGATAGAAGGCGTGCAACCGCCCTTGAAACTCCACCAGCGACGGCGAGCCGTGCATGGGCTGACTCAACGTCATGGGCTCGAACCCCATGAGCGTGTCGTTGTAGGAGGCCAGGGTGTATTCACCCTGGTCATCGCTTCGAAACGCATGGACCTTGTCCTTGAACACAAAAAGCGCCAGTGACCTGCTCGGGGTCACCATCAGTGGCAGCACCGCCGGCGTCGTCCATACGTCGATGCCACTCACTTTCGCGACGAATTCGGCCACGTTGCCGTCGGCGTTGTAGGCGCAATAGAGCACGCCCCGGTGTACGACTACCCGGCAACCGCCAGCCACAGGCTGCGACTCGGTAGGGAAAGCACGGTTGAAGATGCCGTGCATGTTGGCTGCGTAACAAAGTTGCATCGCCTGCTCCAGAGGTACAAAGAGCCCCCAGTAGAACAGCGCAGCCCGGCCGGATCAGCCGGGCAAAGCCCAGCGTGTACGTGAGAAACCGGAAGTTGCACGGGCCCGGGCGTGACCTGCCGGGCTGGCAGCAGGCGCACATCGCTGTGCGATTGTTCGGGCCAGATGCACAACACGGGGTTCGCACCGGCGCAGCGCAGGCGTATCGTATGCACTCGAATCCTGATAGGTAACACGGAGTTTCCCCATGCTTGGCGTAACGGACTACGGTGCCTTCGTGATTGCCTTCCTGGTGCTGCTGGCGATCCCGGGGCCGGGCAATTTCGCGCTGATCACTGCCACCGGCAAGGGCGGCATCAAAGGCGGCCTGGGCGCCACCTTCGGCGTCATCCTGGGTGACCAGGTGCTGTTGTGGCTGGCCGTGGCCGGTGTGGCAGCGCTGCTCACCACCTACCCGGCAGCGTTCCATACCGTGCAATGGCTGGGTGCAGCGTACCTGGCCTACCTGGGCCTGCGCATGGCCCTGGCCAAACCCGGCAGCACGCCGGTACGGCCGATGAAGTCCAAGCACTACCTGCGCCAGACCATGATGATCACCCTGCTCAACCCCAAGGCGATCATGTTCTACATGGCGTTCTTTCCGCTGTTCGTCGACCCGGTCCGGCATCAGGGCTTCGTGACGTTCGGCTTCATGGCGGTGACCATTGCCGTGCTGACCTTCCTGTATGGCCTGGTGGCCGTGCTGCTGACCCACAACCTGGCCGCCCGCCTGCGCGCCAACCCCAAGGTCTCGAACCTGCTCGAACGCCTGGCCGGCATGTGCCTGGTGGGCTTCAGCATCAAGTTGGCGGTACTGCGCTAAACCCCTGGCGCGGGTCTACTACACTTGCCTGACCTTGAAGCGGCGCGGCAAGTGAGACGACATGAAGCGACTGACACAATTGATCGGCGGCGCCCTGCTGGCACTGGGCCTAGCCTCCCAGAGCCTGGCGGCGCCCGCTGCGGCACCCATCCACTTTGGCGACATCACCTGGGAAAGCGGCAGCCTGACCACGCAACTGCTGCGCTTTATCGTCGAAAAAGGCTACGGCTACCCCACCGACACCCTGCCCGGCAGCACCGTGAGCATGGAGGTGGCGCTGGCGCGCAACGACATCCAGGTGATCGCCGAGGAGTGGGCTGGCCGCAGCCCGGCCTGGACCAGGGCCGAGCAGGCCGGCCAGGTGTTCAGCATCGGGGACACGGTCAAGGGCGCCGACGAAGGCTGGTACGTGCCCGCCTACGTGATCAAGGGCGATGAACAGCGCGGCCTCAAGGCACTGGCCCCGGACTTGCGTTCCGTCCAGGACCTCAAGCGCCATGCCCCACTGTTCAAGGACCCCGAGTCACCCGACAAGGGCCGCTTTCTCAACAGCCCCAGCGGCTGGACCTCCGAGACCGTCAACAGCCAGAAGCTCAAGGCCTACGGGCTGGACGGGCAGTACGTGAACTTTCGCAGCGGCTCGGGCGCGGCGCTGGACGCCGAAATCACCTCCGCCATCCGCCGTGGCAAGCCGGTGCTGTTCTACTACTGGTCGCCCACCCCGCTGATGGGCCGCTACGAGCTGGTGCGCCTTGAAGAGCCGCCATTCGACGCCCAGGCCTGGGCCACCCTCACCGACCCGGGCAACCCCGAGCCCAAAGGCACCCGCTCGCTGCCGGCCAGGCTGTCGATCGGCGTATCGGCGCCGTTTCGCGAGCAATACCCGGAGCTGGTGGCATTCTTCGCCAAGGTCGATCTGCCGATCGCCACCCTCAACAGCGCCCTGGCAACGATGAGCGAGCAGCGCCAGGCGCCGGACGCTGCAGCGCAGGCCTTTCTCAAGGCGAACCCGAGCATCTGGAAGGCCTGGCTGCCCGCCGAGGTGGCGACCAGGGTCGAGTCGGCCCTGTGAGTACGGGCTTTCCCGAGGCGCTGCACGTTTCGTTCGCAGACAGCGTCAATCGCTTCGTCGACTGGCTGGTGCTGGCCTACGGCGACCAGCTTCGGGCGGTCTCGGACGGCCTGCTGCAACTGCTGGTAGGGTTGGAAAACCTGCTGCGCGCCACGCCGTGGTGGTTGCTGCTGGCGCTGGTGGCACTGCTGACCTGGCACGCCACGCGCAGTGTGCGGCGGGCGCTGCTGCTGAGCGGCCTGCTGTTTCTGATCGGGGTGGTCGGCCTGTGGGACAAGCTGCTGCAGACCTGCGCGCTGGTGCTGGTGAGTACCGGCCTGTGCCTCCTGATCGGCATTCCGTTCGGCATCTTGCTGGCGAGCCGGCCACTGGCGCGCCGGTTGCTGATGCCGGTGCTGGACGTGATGCAGACCCTGCCCAGTTTCGTGTACCTGATCCCGGTGCTGATGCTGTTCGGGCTGGGCAAGGTGCCGGCGATCTTCGCCACCCTGGTGTATGCCCTGCCGCCGCTGGTACGCCTCACCGAACTGGGCCTGTCGCAGGTGGACCCGTCGCTGACCCAGGCCGCCCAGGGGCTGGGCGCCAACCGGTGGCAGCGCTTGCGCCGGGTGGCATTGCCGTTGGCGCTGCCGAGCATCCTGGCCGGCCTGAACCAGTCGGTGATGATGGCGCTGTCGATGGTGGTGGTGGCCTCGATGATCGGCGCGCGCGGCCTGGGTGAGGACGTGCTGGCCGGCATCCAGACACTGAACGTGGGCAAGGGGGTCGAAGCAGGGCTGGCCATCGTTGCGCTGGCGATCGTGATCGACCGCATCACCCAGGCGTATGGCAAGCCGCGTTAAACCTGCTGTAGCCAGACAAACGGACAATCGGCAGTGTCCATGCTCATCGCGAATTGCGCAGCCGCGAGCGGTGCTGAAAAGATGGCCCTCTTTACCTGCGCCAGATCCCCCCTTAGACTACAGGCCTTTTCCCGCATCCCGAGGTATTCGTCCAATGCGCCATTGATGCCACCGTCGTTTCAGACGGCCCGTCTTCAGCCCCTTCACCGGGGGAAGCACCAGGCATCCTTGGAGGTTCGCATGACGAACACGTCATCCCTGACGCTGGACAGCGTCACCTATGCACTGCCAGACGGCAGGCTGCTGTTTTCCAACCTCACCGAACGTTTCGACCAGCGCCGCACCGGCCTGGTGGGGCGCAACGGCGTGGGCAAATCCATACTCGCACGCCTGATGGCCGGTCAGCTCGAGCCCAGCGATGGCCGCTGCCTGCGCCAGAGGCGCGTGCACTACCTCGCTCAACAGCCGATCACCTCCCGCACCACGGTCGCCGACCTGGCCCAGGTACGCCAGGTGATCGAAGCCCTCCAACGCATCGAGGCTGGCAGTACCGCCGCGAGCGACTTCGAGACTGTCGGCGAACGCTGGAACATACGCGAGCAACTGCACAGCCACCTGGCCCGCGAGCAGCTCGGCATGCTGCGCTGGGATCGCCCCGCCGAAACGCTGAGCGGCGGCCAGGCCATGCGCGTGGCACTGCTGGGTGCGTTTCTCGGCGACGCCGACTACCTGATTCTCGACGAGCCCACCAACCACCTGGACGCCCCCAGCCGCGCCGCCCTGATGATCATGCTCGAACGCTGGAACAAGGGGCTGCTGGTCATCAGCCACGACCGCACGCTGCTCGCCAGCATGCAGCGCATCGTCGAGCTGTCGCCCTCGGGCCTGCACAGCTACGGGGGCGACTACAGCGCATTCACCACTTGCAAGGCCCGCGACACCGAACTGGCCGAGCGCAATCTCGAGCGTCTGAAGCTCGAACGCCAGCGCCAGGCCCGCGACCTGCAGCGTCAACACGAGCGCCTCGAACGCCACCAGGCCAGGGCCGGCCACGAGGCCAGGCACAGCAACCAGGCGAAGATCCTGCTCGACCGTCAACAGCAACGCAGCGAGGCCACCGCAGGCAGGCAGCAGCGCAACCACCTGGCCACGCGCCAGGCCATGGACGCCCAGGTGCGTGAAGCCGCTCAACGCCTGGACCCACAGCAGCCGGTGGTACTGCACGCGCCGGCACGTCAGTTGCCGCCAGGCAGCCAGATCGCCTGGCTGCGTGACCTTGAGCTACCCCACATCGAGCATCCGCACGCGCTCGACCTGGTGCTGTACGTCGGCCAGCGCCTTGCCCTCACCGGCGCCAACGGCAGCGGCAAATCCACGTTGCTCAAGGTGCTGGCCGGGCAACTGCCGCCCCGCAAGGGTGAATGCGAGACCCGCGCCAGCGTGGCGTACCTGGATCAGCAGTGCAGCCTGCTCGACCCGAGCGTATGCGTGCTGGAGCATGTGCGCGAGGCGTGCCGTGAACTCGACCAGAGCAGCGTGCGCACCCGATTGGCACAACTGGGCCTGGATGCAGACCGCATCACCCTGCCCAGCGACCTGCTCAGTGGCGGCGAACGGCTCAAGGCAGCGCTGGCCGCGGTACTCTACAGCGACCAGCCAGCGCAACTGCTGTTGCTCGACGAACCCAGCAACCACCTCGACCTGCCATCGTTGCAGGCCCTGGAACAGATGCTCTGCCAGTATCAGGGGACCCTGCTGGTGGCGTCCCATGACCTGGTGTTCCTGCAACACCTGCAGTTGCAGGGGCAGCTGTGCATGCCGCAATCAGAACTGCACGGCTTCGGTGACGCACAAGGTGGCGAAGCCACTGCCCAGGGTGAGGTTGTGATGGGCGACGATGGCCTCGGCGCCTAGGCCGGGGGTATCCATGCAGGTGTGCGCGTCGCTGACCAGTACCGGGCGCACGCCCAGCTCGGCAGCAACGCGGCAATTGGTATCGACGCAGTACTGGGTTTTCATGCCGACCACCACCAGCTCTTCAACGCCCGCCTGCTGCAGCCACTCACGCAGCGGCGTGTTCCAGAAGGCACTGGGCCGGAACTTGTCGAACACACGGTCGTATTGCTCGTCTACCTCCAGCGCCGGGAGCAGTTGCCAGGGTGTGCTGCCGGCCTCGATCGGCGAACCCTGCGGGCCGGTGTGGCGCGCGACGAATATCGGCGCCCGGGCCGCCCGTGCGGTGCCGATCAGGCGGTTGATGTTGGCCAGTATCCGCTCGCCCTGCCAGGGCTGTTCGGGGCCATGGAACAGGCCGACCTGCATATCCAGAATCAGTAACGCGCGCCGTACGGGCATGGTGTCTCTCCTTAAGATGCCAGCCGGACGCGCCAACCAAAAGGCCCCGTCCATTGCTGGCGGGGCCTTGGGTGACCTGCTGCGTTCGCTTTACACAGCCACCCATCGCCCGCCGATGGCGGTCGTGGTGGTGCGGGTCGAGGTCAACAGGTCGATATTCATGTCACGCACAATGCTCCACGAGCCCTGCGTCGGTCAAGCCCATGGCGGCGCGACCACTCACGCTCGTCACGCCGGACCTGAAGCGCTGGCGGCCGGGCACCGGCGCAATCGGCATCTGCCCGTTTCCGATCTGCACGGGATGTATTATCGTGGCTGCTTGCGCAATATGCGTGGCCTGACCATACAGGCATTTGCCAACCGATCGAGGGTGCCATGAGTAACGAGAGCATTAACTGGGACAAGCTGGGCTTTGACTACATCAAGACCGACAAGCGCTACCTTTCCTACTTCCGTGATGGCGAGTGGGACAAGGGCACCCTGACCGAAGACAACGTACTGCACATCAGCGAAGGCTCCACCGCGCTGCACTACGGCCAGCAATGCTTCGAAGGTATGAAGGCCTACCGCTGCAAGGATGGCTCGATCAACCTGTTCCGCCCCGACCAGAACGCCCTGCGCATGCAGCGCAGTTGCGATCGCCTGCTGATGCCGCGGGTGCCGACCGAACAGTTCATCGAGGCCTGCAAGCAGGTGGTCCAGGCCAACGAACGCTTCGTACCGCCGCACGGCAAGGGTGCCCTGTACCTGCGTCCGTTCGTGATCGGCGTGGGTGACAACATCGGCGTACGCACCGCGCCGGAGTTCATCTTCTCGATCTTCGCCATCCCGGTTGGCTCGTACTTCAAGGGCGGCATGACCCCGCACAAGTTCCTGATCTCCGATTTCGACCGTGCCGCGCCCCAGGGCACCGGCGCCGCCAAGGTCGGTGGCAACTACGCAGCCAGCCTGCAACCAGGCTATGAGGCCAAGAAGGCCGGCTTTGCCGACTGCATCTACCTCGACCCGCTGACCCACAGCAAGATCGAGGAAGTGGGTTCGGCCAACTTCTTCGGCATCACCGCCAACAACGAGTTCGTGACCCCGAAATCCGCCTCGGTGCTGCCGGGCATCACCCGCCTGTCGCTGATGCAACTGGCCGAATCGCGCCTGGGCCTGAAGGTGATCGAGGGCGACGTGCTGATCAACCAGCTGGACCGCTTCATCGAAGCCGGTGCCTGCGGCACCGCTGCGGTGATCACCCCGATCGGTGGCATCCAGTACAACGGCAAGCTGCACGTGTTCCACAGCGAGACCGAAGTCGGTCCGGTGACCCAGAAGCTCTACGCCGAGCTGACCGGTATCCAGAGCGGTGACGTCGAAGCGCCAGCGGGCTGGATCGTCAAGGTCGCCTGAATGCATCGCGGGTCAAGCCCGCTCCCACAGGTTCATCGCAACCCTGTGGGAGCGGGCTCGACCCGTGACTGGCTGCGCAGCAGCCCTTTTTCAAGATGAATTTTTCTTTAACCCGGGCACCGCCTATTCTTTGGCACAATCGAGTCTCCACACGCCGCCCAGGTAAGAGCATGCCCCGCGTACTGACTATCGAAGACGATGCCGTCACCGGCCAGGAAATCGTCGCCGAACTCTCCAGCCACGGCCTTGAGGTCGACTGGGCCGACAACGGTCGTGAAGGCCTGGCCAAGGCAATCGCCGGCGGCTACGACCTGATCACCCTCGACCGCATGCTGCCCGAAGTCGACGGCCTGACCATCGTCACCACCCTGCGCAACCTCAAGATCGCCACGCCGATCCTGATGATCAGCGCCCTCTCCGATGTCGACGAACGCGTGCGCGGCCTGCGCGCCGGTGGTGACGACTACCTGACCAAGCCGTTTGCCTCCGACGAGATGGCGGCGCGCGTGGAAGTGCTGCTGCGCCGCAACAGCGTGCCGATGGCCCAGACCCGCCTGCAGGTCGCCGACCTGGAGCTGGACCTGATAAGCCACGAGGCCCGGCGCGGTGAGCAGACCCTCAACCTGCTGCCCACCGAGTACAAGCTGCTGGAATTCCTGATGCGCCACGCCGGCCAGGTCATCACCCGCATGATGATCTTCGAGGAAGTCTGGGGGTACCACTTCGACCCCGGCACCAACCTGATCGACGTGCACATCGGGCGTCTGCGCAAGAAGATCGACGCCGCCGGGCAAACCCCGCTGATTCGCACCGTGCGGGGCTCCGGCTATGCCATTGCCGAACCCGTCTAAGGGCTGGAGTTCGTCCACCAGCCGCCTGCTGGCGCTGTACAGCTTTCTGTTCGTGGCCTGGAGCAGCATCCTCATGGGGGTGCTGTACTTCGAGGTGTCCGGCTACCTGAACAAGCTCACCCGCCATTCCCTGTTGCAGCGCCAGCATCTGTTCGCACACATGAGCGGCAAGCAGCTCGACGACGCCCTGATCGCCAGCCAGGCCTTCGACGAACGCAGCTTCGATGCCTACGGGCTGTTCGACGCGCAGTTCAACCCACTGGGCGGGCAGATCCGCCAGATCCCGCCCGAGCTGGGCCTGGATGGCAGGATCCACGAGCTCAGCCGCTGCCTGGACGCCGACGACCCGCGCATGCCAAAAGACAGCTGTGATGCCGTGGCGCTCAAGGTGCGCGATGGCCGCTGGCTGGTGCTGGTACGCGACAACGGTTCGCTGTTCGTGGTCACGCGGATCATTCTGCATGCGTTGCTGTGGGGGCTGTCGCTGACCATCATTCCCGGCATCGCCGGCTGGTACCTGCTGCGTCGCCGCCCGCTCAAGCGCATAAGGGCGATCCAGGCCAGTGCCGAGCTGATCGTGGCCGGCGACCTCACCCACCGTCTGCCGCTGTCGTCGCGCCGTGACGAACTGGACATGCTGGCAGCCATCGTCAACGCCATGCTCGACCGCATCGAGCGGCTGATGCATGAGGTCAAAGGCGTGTGCGACAACATTGCCCACGACCTGCGCACCCCGCTGACGCGCCTGCGGGCCCAGCTGTACCGGATCCGCCAGCAGGTCGGCGACGACTCGATCCAGGCCGACCAGATGGACCAGGCCATCAGCGAAACCGACACCCTGATGGCGCGTTTTCGCGGGTTGCTGCGCATCAGCGAACTGGAAGACCGCCAGCGCCGTGCCGGCTTCGTCGAGCTGGACCCGCGTGCCCTGCTGGTAGAGCTGCATGACTTCTACCTGCCGCTGGCCGAGGACGGCGAAATTCGCCTGACCCTGGTGCTGCCCGACCAGTTGCCGGCGCTCAAGGGCGACCGCGAGCTGCTGTTCGAGGCCCTGGCCAACCTGCTGGGCAATGCCATCAAGTTCACCCCGGCCGGTGGTCAGGTGCGGATGCGAGCCCGTGAAGACGCCCAGGGCGTGCTGATCGAGGTGGAGGACAGCGGGCCGGGGATTCCGGCGGACGAGCGCGAGGCCGTGCTCAAGCGGTTCTACCGCAGCGAGGAAGGTCATCGGCACAACGGGTTCGGGCTGGGGCTTTCGATCGTTGCAGCGATCGTCGACCTGCATGGGTTTGAGCTGGAGGTAGGAGACAGCGAATTGGGCGGCGCGCGGCTGGTGTTGCAGTGTCGGCCGAAGGTGGCCAGTTAGGGCCTCATCGCGGGTCGAGCCCGCTCCCACAGGTTGATCACTGATCTAGAGCACAGTGATCAACCTGTGGG